>JAEWLI010000058.1 GCA_023393375.1 Bacteroidota bacterium | reverse complement strand
CGACCACATATCAATGAGATCACGATCAAAAATACTTTCTATGTTCTGCAAGAAAAAAATCAGGTCGCACCTATGGAGCTAAAAATATTGTTGGCCTATGGTCTACAAACAGGGCACCCCGATGGGGTTGCGCACTGTTACCTATCATGAGGATATTGTTGCAGATTAGATTCAATCCCATTGAAAAATTAATCTCAGGGCTGAACCCTGACCTATTGATATTGCTCCCCTAAAGCTTAGGTAGACAGCTATGGTGTTTTCACCAACTAACAATTAAAAGAAATTCACTTCAAATTACGAATAAACAATATTATTTTAAATTACCCACCCATCGTTTCAATACAGGGCTTAACGCAAAGAAGATTAATCCCCCACCAAATCCAACCTGAGCTACCAAAAGGAATAAATTGGGCATTTCTTCCAGATTTTCCGGGTCCAAACCCCCAGCATATATGCCAGCCATTAAATTACCCAATGCCGCTCCCACAAACCAGATGCCCATCATTTGACTGTAGAATTTTCTGGGAGCCAGTTTGGTCACGGCACTTAATCCAACAGGACTTAATGTCAGCTCACCCATAGAATGTAAAAAATAGGTAAAAATCAACCATTGCATTCCTACCAGATTTCCTGTGGCCACAATTCCTGCTGCAAAATACATCACAATAAAACCTAAACCCAATAGGATCAATCCAAAACCAAATTTTACAGGAATATTCGGATTTAGATTTTTTGATGCTAATTTAACCCAGGTGGCACCAACAATTGGTGCGAAAATGACAACAAAAATTGGGTTAATGGTTTGAAACCAGCCTGCCGGTACTTCAAATCCAAAAAAGATCCTATTCGTATAGTCCCTGGCAAACAAACTAAATGTAGTAAAGGCTTGCTCAAATCCCGACCAGAATATCATAGCACCCACAAACAACAATATAATGACCACCACTTTTTTACGATCTTCAGTGGTTAAGTTGCTATAGAAAAGAATATAAATAAAATATAAGAATAAAACTGCAGTAGTTATATATCCAAAACTGATCGCTACTCCCCTTTCAGTACTTAAATCGATCAATCCCATGAAGGCTAAAGTAATCACAAATGCAAAACCAACTGCGGCAATAATGATGGTTGGCAATAGATTGGATTTTACATTAGCTGAAGGTTTTTCTTTAACATTCGGATATTTACCGCTTTCCCCCAAAAATTTGCGGGAAAGCCTAAACTGCAACAATCCCAAAAACATACCAATAGCTGCAGCTCCAAATCCAAGGTGCCAGTTTACTTTTTCACCTAAAAAACCTATCACAACAGGCCCCAAAATAGCCCCTGTATTGATTCCCATATAAAAAAGTGAGAATCCGGCATCCCTTTTTGCCCCCCCTTCAGGATATAAATCACCCACAATCGAGCTGATGTTGGGTTTTAGTAACCCAGTACCAAAGGCAATGAACGCGAGACCAGTATAAAACACACCTGGAGGTCCGGGGAAAGCCAGGATGACATGGCCTATCATAATTAAAATTCCACCGTACCATATTGCTTTTTGTTGACCAAGGAACCGATCTGCCAGCCACCCGCCAGGCAATGAGAGCAAATAGACCGAAAAAGCATAAAGCCCTACAATTGCACCTGCTGTTTCATTGTTCAGTCCCAACCCCTGCCTAGCAACATCTGAGGTCAAAAACAGAATTAGAATAGCTTTCATCCCATAAAAACTAAACCGCTCCCACATTTCAGTGAAAAAGAGTGTGAATAATCCCCGTGGATGCCCAAAAAATTCCTTGGATGTGTTCATATCGTTTCCATTATTAATAGTAATCTTTCAAGTGATATTTGTAAAACTACAATGACAATTTTATTTTATCAAGAACATGCAGCCAATATTACCGATACATAATTCAACTTTTCAACGCTGCCTATTTTGATCCAGGAAGGATAACTTGTTCGAATTTTATTTTTTCAATACATTGGTTTTGGGTATGAGCAAATAATTGGTAATTTTAGTGGTCTGATCATAAAAATAATCATTAACCATTAAAATCAGTAGACCCATGGACAAAAGCAATAAAATCTTGTTGAATGAAAGTGAAATGCCCACGCAGTGGTACAATATCATGGCAGATATGCCCAATAAACCCCTTCCTCCACTTCATCCGGGCACCAAACAGCCAGTAGGTCCACAAGACCTTGCTGCTTTATTTCCCATGGAGTTGATTAAACAGGAAGTATCACAAGAAAGGTGGATAGATATTCCGGATGAGATCCTTGAATTTTATAAAACCTATCGTCCTACGCCACTGCACAGAGCTTACCAATTGGAGAAAATCCTGGATACCCCTGCAAAAATATTTTATAAATATGAAGGGGTAAGTCCATCAGGGTCTCATAAAATGAACACTGCCATTGCACAAGCCTACTATAATAAAATGGAAGGTGTAAAAAATATCACCACCGAAACAGGTGCCGGGCAATGGGGTAGTGCACTAAGCTATGCGTGTCAAAAATTTGGCATCAATCTTAAAGTATTTATGGTAAGGGTTAGTTACGAACAAAAACCTTACAGAAAATTGTTGATGAATACCTGGGGTGCTGAAGTAATTCCATCCCCCAGTAATCTTACCGAATCGGGAAGAAAAATTTTAGCCGAACATCCTGATAGTCCCGGTAGCTTGGGAATTGCTATTTCTGAAGCGGTAGAAATGGCTGTAAATGATCCCGCAACACGATATTCTTTGGGAAGTGTATTAAACCATGTTTTATTACACCAGAGTATCATCGGTTTGGAAACCATAAAACAGTTTGAAAAAACAGATTATTTCCCAGAAATAGTCATCGGTTCATTTGGAGGAGGATCCAATTTCGCAGGTATTTCCACGCCTTTCTTACGTTTAAACCTGACGGAAGGTAAAAAGATCCGTTGTATTGCCATAGAACCAGCTTCTTGTCCTAAACTAACAAGAGGTGTTTTTAGATATGATTTTGGTGATTCGGTTGGTTTGACCCCTTTGATCCCCATGTACACGCTTGGCCACAATTTTGTGCCAGCTAAAATACATGCGGGGGGATTACGTTATCATGGTGCCGGGGCTATTCCAAGCCAATTGTTGAAGGATGGTTTGATAGAAGCACAGGCAAAAACACAATTGGAATGCTTTGAAGCGGGTGTATTGTTTGCTAAAGCAGAAGGTATTTTGCCTGCACCGGAAACTACTTTCCCAATTGCTGCAGCTATCAAAGAAGCGTTGAAGGCTAAAGAAGAGGGAGTTTCAAAAACGATTGTATTTAATTTAAGCGGTCATGGTCATTTTGATTTGGCCTCTTACGAAAAATATTTCAATCACCAATTAGAAGACCATTATTTGTCGGATAATGAAATCAATGACAGTATTTCTCAATTGGAGAATACTGTAGAAATATAAATAGAAATAAAAGACTGATAACGATGTATGGAAGTTATGCACTAAAAAGTGTTGTTGGGCTATTATTATGTCTTGGTTGTGCAGGAAAAGTCTATTCTGAAGGTGATACCTCAGAGATAAGGCAGAAAGAGATACCTGAACTTTCATTATATGATTGTTTAATGATCGGTGTTGAAGAAAATCTTCGGCTTAAAAACGAACGGATCAATGTACGTCAGGCCGAAATCAGATCGAGGATATATAAAACATCATTGGTTTTCCCTGATATATATGCCAATCTCAGAGTTTCAGAAGTAGTAAGACCTCACGAAAAGCCTACATTGAGCCAATCGATGAGGGCTTACTCAAATTTCAAGGTTTTTGATATGGCACAGGGGCCCACTAAAAGAAAATATCAAGGTGATATTTTATTAAGGGAATATTGGGTAAGAACTGCTACTGCCGACCTGCAAAGAAATATTGCTATCGCCTATATTGAGGCTAATCTGGTCAGGAAAAAACAAGAAATACTGATTGCTCAGCTATTGGAACTGGACAGTTTGTTGGAAACAGGTTCAGCTATTGCAGAAAACAGAGATGCTGGCGATCAGATATTCCGGCTAAAGGATAATATTTTACCTTTGAAGGAAGTAATAAAAACGAGGCTAAAAGCCCTGGAGACCAATTATGAAGATAAAATAGGGCAACTGAATAACCTGATGAGCCTTGAAAACAGCCATACTTTCCGTCTGGCAGATGAACTTATACTTTCCGATAATGGCATTGAGAAGGAGAATGAATTTGTAAATAAAATCATTGATCGTGCTACCAGGTCAAGAACAGAAGACAATGAAATCAGGAAAAAAAACCTGGAAGAAGATATGAAGCGGGTCAATGCCGCCTATTTTCCCACAGTATCTGCTGGTGTGGCATACGATGAGGATTTTATGACCAATTTTAAAGGGTTTACTGCTAATGTTAATCTTTCATACAATGTTCTCGATCCAAATGCCAGAAAGAAGAAGGATATTGCAAAATTGGATATTGAAAAAATCAATAATACCATAGTTGAAAATATAAGGGATCTTGAACGGTGGATCAGAAGTAATTACAACAAATCAAAAGAATATCGTGGTCAAGTGCGTATAAGCCTGATAGATTCACAAAAAGATCTATACACTAGTACTTTGACTCTATTTTTTAGTGATGTAAATAATGGAATTAGTCCTAATGATGTAATTAATACTTTTAAAGATTATTATCAGGCTAAAACCAGCTATTACGAAAATATTGCCTATTCTGAAATTCAGAAAATGTATATCAGGCATTTACTTATGGACTATATTACGCCATTTGAAGAACTTGGAGATGCTGATTTCTGATGAATGGGATAAAAAAAAGCCCACTTTCGTGAGCTTTCATTTTTGATATATACTACATTTTAAAGGTCTGCAATAATCTTTCTGACTTCATCTTTGCTTTTGCCAAGTTTCTTTTGCAAACGACCAACTAATTGATCTTCCTGGCCTTCGTTGTAGGTCAAATCATCATCTGTCAATTCGCCATACTTCTGCTTCAATTTACCTTTGGCTTCGTTCCAGCCTCCTTTTATTTTTAAATCATTCATAGTTCAAAAAATTTTGGTTCTATATACATAACCTGCATGCGCATACATTGTTTTGTACCACTTAAATCATAACACCAAAGTCATTTTAACAACACAGAGGAGTCGCCATAACTTAAGAACCGGTAATTATGATTCAAAGCATCTGAATAAATCCGTCTCCAATCATCGCCCACAAAAGCAGCTACCAATAAAATCAAGGTCGATCCAGGCATATGAAAGTTGGTAACCAATCCATCACAAACTCTGAAATTATACCCCGGGAAAATAAAAATTTCAGTCTCACCTACAAGATGAGTGCGATTGTGCTTAATCATCCAATTTTGAACAGCCTCAAAAACTGTTTTTTTATCTGGACAATCGTTTTGGTGATATGGGAACAACTTTTCTATAAAAAAAACAGCATGTTCATCTTGTAACAATTTAACACCAAACCAATATAAACTTTCCAAAGTACGCAAAGCAGTTGTACCCACGGCTATTACCTTTTGACTGTTGCAAAGGTTTTCCACATTCTTTAAAGAAATGATCACTTGTTCCTTATGCATGGGGTGATCGAGCACATTGCTTTCCTTTATGGGTTGGAAAGTGCCCGCACTAACATGCAAGGTCAGGTAATCCATTGGGATACCTTTCATCCTGATCTGTTCGATGATTTGTTCTGTAAAATGCAACCCTGCTGTAGGGGCTGCCACGGCACCTTCAGATTGAGAATAAATGGTCTGATACCGTGTCGCATCTTCAGCTACCGGAGCCCGCTTGATGTAAGGAGGTAAAGGTACCTGTCCGGAAGCAGCAATGACTTCAGAAAAATTCAAATCACTGGAATTCCAGGAAAAGCTGATAATATCTTGTTCCCTGTCACGCCACTCTGCCTCAAAAATAACCCTTAAACCATCAATTGAAATTTCCTTTTTCAGCGTTTCACCCACTTTCCACTTTTTCTTATTGCCAATCATGCATTTCCATTCTGTGGGAGGCAATGCGGCCATCGATTCATTTACGGGCAGAAGCTGTGATTGAGGATGTAAAAGGAATATTTCAATTAATGCACCTGTAGGTTTTAAGAAATGTAAACGGGCAGGTATGACCCTGGTATTGTTAAAAAACAACAGGGCATCTTCTGGCAATAGTTCGGGGATATCTTTGAAACCATAATGAGTAATTTTACCTGACCGATAATGCAGTAATTTGGAGTCGGACCGGTTGTTTAATGGATGAAGTGCAATTTTCTCCTCTGGCAGATTATAATGATAATCCTGTAAAATTATTGAGTGGGTATTTTTCATAAAACTATGCAAAGGTAGTATGAGGGCTGGCACCCCACCAACAATATGATCCTTTTTTGTTTTATGAACGAAGAGTTTGTTCTCTAACATCTAAATTTTGTAGGAATATTATAAAACATTCACCACACTGAGTGGCTTAATATATATTTGCCCATCAGAAAAAAGCATTATGTTTAAGACAGATTATCAAAAACGTAAATTAATTTTCAAATTTGATGCAGGCACCTCCAGAGGAGTGTTGAAAGAACATGATGTGTGGTATATGCGCATATCTTCCACTGCTATTCCAGAGGTGTACGGATATGGTGAATGTGCTCCATTGAAAAGCTTGAGCATCGACGATATACCTGAATTTGAAGAGCAATTGAAAAAAACGCTTTTTGCTATAGAAAAACTTGGTACACCAAATTCACAAGAGGCGGTATTTCAAATGGTTCAAGAAATAATCCCGGCTCAATTTCCGTCCATCAGAATGGGAGTGGAAACAGCTCTGTTGGATTGGTTAAATGGTGGTCAACGGAAAATATTTGAAAATAATTTTACAACTGGTCGACAACATATCCCCATCAATGGATTGATTTGGATGGGAGATAAGATATTAATGGTAAAACAGATCAGGGAAAAAATTAAATCAGGGTTTAATTGTATCAAAATAAAGATTGGTGCAATGGATTTCAGGGAAGAGTGTGAGTTATTGGATTTTGTAAGAACCCAATATTCCGATAAAAAGCTAGAGATCAGACTTGACGCCAATGGCGCATTTTCCACCGACACAGCAAAAGAAAAACTTGAAGTATTGACACATTTTAACATTCATTCGGTTGAGCAACCTATTCGGGCAGGACAGGCAGATATCATGGCTGAATTATGTGCTTCGTCCACCATACCCATAGCACTCGATGAAGAATTGATCAGCATAACAGAACCGGATGAAAAACGTAATCTCCTTGAAAAAATAAAACCTGCATATATTATCCTTAAACCAACTTTGCTGGGTGGATTCAAATCCACACAAGAATGGATAGATCTGGCAGAGTCATTAGGTATAGGATGGTGGATTACTTCCGCTTTGGAATCAAATGTCGGGTTAAACGCCATTTGTCAATTTACAGCTAATTTTAACAATAAATTACCTCAAGGATTGGGGACTGGATCGCTTTATCATAATAATATTGGTTCTCCTTTGACTGTAAATAAAGGATCAATTTCATATGATAAAGAAAAAACCTGGGATGAAATTTCTTTTTAGCAAGAATACCTTTTGAGAAGTAACCCGTTTACAAGTTAGAGATTACCTTTCCTAAAATAATAGAAAAGATATCTACATGATCTTTAAATTGAATAAATATACTTCTTTTTTTCTCTATTACATTTATACCATTAGCATAAGGTGTGAAATCCATAATTTGAGATAAAAGGATCTCTTTCTCCCCCTCATTGCCCGAAAGGCATATTCTGGTATTGGTCAAATAGATTTTTCCATTATCCATGGTTGCCCATATATCTTCCAGTTCTGGCTTCACTTCTTTAAGGTTGTTTTTCCAGTGTAATCCTTTTGCAATTTTCATATGCATGGCTGCCTTGTCCCGGCATTTCATTGATATTTTTTGTTCCAGCCACTCTGCATTGGTATAAAAATGACAACTTTCATTATCTTCAAATTCCATGTCAGCTTCTACAACTGGTAATTTACCGTTTTCAACCTGCCAAAACAGTTTGCACTTTTCAAAATTTGCCCGGGATGACCCTTCCAACGACATATCGATATTCAAGCTATTGGTAATAGCTTTTAATTCCTGCTCCTCTTCCTCAGTTAATAATTTATCAGATAATGCTGTGTCCATAAACTGAGACAGCAATATGTTGGCACTTTCATGATAAATCTTTTTAGCCAATGAATCTGATAATTTCAAATTACTTTGTATTTCTTTCAGGAAATACTTCTCATCTTCGCTCAATCTCCCATCTTCTATTGCTTTTTCCACTTCCATTTTATACAACTCACCAGTAACTTCCTGATGGATTTTCCCCACCTCAGCATCTGTAAGTGACAAGGCGTCTTTCAAACATTTCAATTCCCTTACTTCCTGATCAGCAAGATATTTATCATTCAGACAAAATCTCAAGAAATCCCTGTAAATATTGAAAAGCTCAGGGAGAAACTCTTTTCTCAGGTTGACATGATATTGTGAAGCTATTTTTTGAATATCATCGATAGAAATACAGGAAAGGTCATGAGATGCCAATAAATTATTGATGGCAATAATGGCATTTATTCTTGGCTTCACACCAAAGAGGTTCTTCCACAGACTGGCTTGCTGATACTCTTTTATAGAAAAAGCCATAGCAATAGAATTATCCATAGCGGTTTTTTTCTATAATTTTAGCAATTTTATGCCTGAATCACAATACTTTGTTTCAGAATTACGACCTATAGGGCATATTTGTCGATGAGTACCTGCATTACTTTCGACAAACCGGAACCGGCTTTTTCGGGAATCCTAATGGCATCCGGATAATTGTTCATCAATGGCAATTTTGGGTCGATAACAAAAATGGGTATGCCATATGGGGCGTAGTCTACTAAACCAGCTGCCGGATAAACCTGTAGGGATGTGCCTACCACAATCAAAATATCAGCTGTGGCTACTTCTTCCACTGCAATTTCCATCATCGGTACCATCTCGCCAAACCAGACAATGTGAGGGCGGAGCTGAGTACCCTTTTCACAGGTGTCACCAAGTTTCAATTCCCAGCCTTTGATATCGTAGATGAGGTTTTCATCGGCACAACTTCTGGCTTTGAACAATTCTCCATGCAAATGGATGACGTTGGAAGAACCTGCCCGTTCATGCAGATGATCCACATTTTGCGTGATGATTACTACATTAAAATACCTTTCCAATTCGGCCAATACTTTATGACCTTGATTAGGTTGTGCTTCCAGTGCATTTTTCCTCCTTTGGTTGTAAAAATCAAGAACCAAGGCTGGATTTTTTTGCCAACCCTCGGGCGTGGCCACTTCGTTCACATCGTAGCCTTCCCAAAGCCCATTACTATCCCTAAAAGTAGGGATACCACTTTCAGCACTAATGCCAGCTCCGGAAAGAACCACTAACTTTTTCATTATTTGCTTTTGGATTTCCTTTTTACTGTCTTTCCTTTAGTTGGTTTAGCAGGTTTATTTTCTGCTAACTCCATACATTCTTCAATGGTCAGGTCTTCCGGAACTTTATCTTTTGGAATTTTTACATTCGTCTTGTTTACTTTTATATACGGCCCAAAACGACCTCTTAATATCTGAACATCCGGATGATCTTCAAATGATTTTATTACCTTCTTTTCAGCTTCTTCTCTTTTGGTAATTACAATTTCAGTAGCCCTTGCTTCTGTCACACTCAAGGGATCGTCGTCTTTTCCCAATGAGTAAAACTTATTTTTATGTTTTATAAAAGGGCCGAAACGACCCACAGCTGCCACCATCGGTTCACCTTCAAACTCTCCTACTGGTCGAGGAAGTTTGAACAGTTCCATGGCATCTTCCAGGGTAATGTTTTCGATAAACTGGCCTTTCTTCAAACTCGCAAATTGAGGTTTTTCATCATCTTCACCACCAATCTGAACAATAGGCCCAAACCGGCCCAACCTAGCTATCACCTTTTTACCCGATTTTGGATCAATACCCAGGTCTTTGGAAGTAGAAAGGGTAGATCTGTCAATACTTTCAGTATCTTCTACCTTTTTATGAAATACAGTATAAAAATCACCGATCATCTTGTTCCATATCTTTTTCCCCTGAGCAATATCATCAAATTCTTTTTCTACTTTAGCAGTAAAAGAAAAATCAATTACATTCGGGAAATAGTTAACCAAAAAATCATTTACTACCATAGCCAGATTGGTCGGGAACAATTTATTTTTTTCAGCTCCTGTGATTTCCGTATTTGTTACCGTGGATATGGATTGATTTTTTAGTTTTAACAATTGGTACTTTCGTTCTTCACCTTCCCTGGTTTCTTTGGAAATATACCCTCTTTTCTGAACTGTAGAAATGGTTGGGGCATATGTAGATGGTCGTCCAATGCCCATTTCTTCCAATTTTTTTACCAGACTGGCTTCAGAGTATCTTGCAGGCCGACGGGTAAAAACCTGCCGTGCTTCCATTATATCCAGGTTCAATTTTTGACCAATGTTTAATGGTGGCAACATGTCCTGTCCTTCTTCCTCATCATCCTCATCAGAAGATTCAATATATACAGCCAGGAATCCGTCAAATTTGATTACTTCACCGGTAGCAATGAGATTTTGAGGAACAGTGGAAATTCCAATGGTAGCCACGGTTTTCTCGATTTTTGCATCAGCCATTTGGGAGGCAATGGCACGTTTCCAGATCAAATCATACAATCTTTCTTCGTTTCTATCCTGACCAGCTTTTTTTAAATTGAAATCAGTTGGGCGGATGGCTTCGTGCGCTTCCTGAGCCGACTCTGACTTGGTCTTATATACCCTTGTTTGTAGATATTCTGCACCAAATTCCCCTGTAATGGCTATACTGGCTCCATTTATGGCATCTTGTGAAAGGTTCAAGGAATCAGTTCTCATATAACTGATCTTTCCGTTTTCATATAGTTTTTGTGCCAGTATCATCGTCTGTGCAACAGAGAAGCCTAATTTTCTACTTGCTTCTTGTTGCAAGGTAGAGGTAGTAAAAGGTGGTGCCGGAGATCTTTTTGAAGGTTTGGTTTCCAGGTTTTTGATTGAGAATTCAGCAGGAATACATTTTTCCAGAAAACTATAAGCATCTTTTTCGGTAGAAAACTTTTCCTGAAGTTCGGCTTTTAATACCCTTCCTTTTTCCAGTTTGAACTGTGCTGTTATTTTAAATGAATCTTTCGTGGCAAAACGGTCAATTTCTCTTTCTCTTTCTACCACCAATCGGACAGCAACCGATTGGACCCTGCCAGCCGAAAGTCCGGTTTTAATTTTTTTCCATAAGATGGGTGATATTTCAAAACCCACCAAACGGTCGAGAATTCGCCGTGCTTGCTGGGCATTAACCAAATCCAGGTCTATTCCGCGTGGATTTTGCATGGAATTGAGAATAGCATTTTTGGTAATTTCCCGAAATACAATTCTGCGGCTCCGTTTGTCGTCTAACTTAAGGGTTTCTTTCAAGTGCCAGGAAATGGCCTCTCCTTCACGGTCATCATCACTCGCCAGATACACCATTTCGGCAGCTTTGGCGAGTTCTTTTAAATTTTTTATAACTTCTTTCTTGTCTTTGCTTATTTCATAAGTAGGTTTGAATCCATTTTGAATATCTATTGCCTTATTGTCTTTGGGCAAATCACGCACATGGCCATTACTGGATGCAACTTTAAAATCTTTCCCCAAATATCCTTCAATGGTTTTTGCCTTTGCCGGTGACTCTACAATTACTAAATTCTTAGGCATTATCTTTATTTTAAATGTTGTTTCGCTTCAAATATCAAAAAAAAAATCCTAAACTAGCAACTCACTAAAAATACTTAACCAAAAAGAACAACAATTATTTCCTTAATGAGCTTTATAAAATCCATAACATTTCAAAAGGACAGTAAGCAAATTGACTACCAGTAGGTGTGCTCATCAGGTGTCAGTTGTATATTTGTTATAAATGCTTATAATACAGATTGAAAGAACGGGATCAATTGGTAGGGTTTATTATTTTATAAAATAAAAAATAACACAATGAAAAAAATATTAATTCTTGTACGGCATGCCTATGCCAGGGAAAATGATAAAGGACAGAAGGATTTTGACAGATCGCTGACGGAACAAGGATTTGGTGATGCTTCTGTAGTAGGACGTTTTTTATACAATAAAAATGTAAGTGCCGACAGAATTATTAGTAGTCCGGCAATACGGGCAATGGAAACAGCTGAATTAATAGCTGAACAAATGAAATATGATACCAACCGGATTCAATTTGAACCTGAGATATACAATGGTTCTGTACGGTCGCTCCTCAGTTTGATTAACAGCCTGAATAATACCTGGAAAAAAGTAGTGATTGTGGGTCATAATCCAGCTGTGACCTATTTAGCTGAATACTTGACCAAATTCAACATAGGAAATATGGAACCCTGTGGATATGCGAGTATCATAGTGCCAGGTGACTGGGAAAGTGTATCAGAAGGCACATGCTCCTTGGATTATTATCAATATCCTGCTCAGATCAGGAGTGCAATGGGGTAGAAGTCATTTCCAACAGTTTTTAAGGGTTTCAAACCAATAGAAGGAGTAAATACGGCAGAAAATGGACACAGAATCCTCCGGGGACACGTTTTTTGTGATCACTATAGCAATCAATTTAAGAATTTTTTTATAAATTAGCACATATTAAAAGCTCCAAAGGAGCATAATCAACAGCTCAGGGTGAAGCCCTGAGTATTGGTTTCCACAGGATTTAAGCCCAGAATGGGCGTAATCAGATAAATTAAAAAAATGTCACAATCTCTGGTAAAAAATTATATCCACATTATTTACAGCACGAAAAACAGGGTGCAACTAATCGATGAAACTATAGAGGATGAACTGTATTCATATATAGGCGGTATATGCAAAAATTTTGAGTGCAATCCAATAGTGGTTGGGGGGCATAAAGATCATATCCATATCCTTTGTCTGTTGTCCCGGAAAATAGCATTGATGAAGTTACTGGAAGAAACAAAATCCCATTCATCCAAATGGATAAAAACAAAAGGCAAAGCTTACGACTGGTTCTATTGGCAAAACGGTTATGGTGCTTTTTCAATCAATCCTACTGAAGTGGAAGTTGTAAAGAATTATATTTTAAATCAGGAAGAACACCATAAAAAGAAAACATTTCAACAGGAATACCTGGCATTTCTAAAAAAATATCATGTTGAATATGATGAAAGGTATCTATGGGATTAATTTTTTGTATAAAAAACCTGATGTCACCCCGTTGGGGCTTATATTGGTACATTATTTCATGCACAGGGCTGCACCCTGTGCTAGTGATATCCGCCCCGTTGGGGCTAATTTTCAACGAACAACCGAAAGGCAAATTATTACTTCTGGGACACATAGGACACTCCAAAAACATTATATAATTAGCTTTAAAGGCACATTTTAAGTTGTAAAAACTTAAAATGATGAAGTCAGGAAAGGTTTGCACACTATATCATATATGTATCACATTATAGATCACTGTCATTAGCAGTTATAAAATCATTGTACCATCATTGTTTTCTGCGTGCACAGGAATGACGTTAGTGGTGGATTATAGTCCTGTAGCAGGATTGGAGGTTCAATGTTGGAAAGGTTTGTACGCTTGTATCGGGTAAGATTGCCTCATTATTTCCAGCAATAACCACAGGGCTTTTTGCCAGCCTTTCTGGCTGTGGCGATAGTAACTTCAGTTACGCCTGAACTGCACTGCCTTAATCCCCGACATTGCTGCTTGTGATAAGCATAACTTCCTGAGCTGTTACATACCAGTACAAGATCTGGTTGTGATTTTTTTGAAGCATTAGAAGGTTTCAGATCCATTGAGGGGGAGCGATTCCCGAATTTCCGATATTCCCAGGGAGGTATCGGATCTTTTTTAGCCCATAAACCTACTTTCTTTTTCCTAGCCTCGTTCTCCAGATCTGCTAACTCGGTTTCCTTGTTGTAAGCTTTGTAATGCCAGGCAAATCCTTTCTTAATCATCTCCTTACTGAGATCCTTCCCATTGCCATAATAGATCCTGGCGACCTTTCTTCCATAACGATCAGTATCAATCACCTCTATTCTTACTTTCTGATTGAGCACCTCTCCTATTGCAAATGCTTTGGCTTCTAAACCAAACTCCTGAAGAGCTTCCGGTGCATCCACACCTTCCAACCTGATTTTTATTTTATCATTAGCCGGAGTGACCATATGAAAGGTGTCACCATCGCTTACATGCACGATTTGCCCCGTATTGGAGGAGCAATTGAACAAAATAAATAAAGGTAAAAATAACCTGATGAATAAGGCAAATATCATGTGATCCCTGAATTTGAGACAAATGTAAAGTCAATTTGTCGAAAATGGCAGGTCAGGTAATAAAAAACAGAATTTTCCTTGACTT
Organism: Bacteroidota bacterium; assembly: GCA_023393375.1. GTDB lineage: Bacteria > Bacteroidota > Bacteroidia > Cytophagales > Cyclobacteriaceae > JAEWLI01. The sequence goes on along the minus strand of JAEWLI010000058.1, from coordinate 4,744 downwards.
CATAATGAAGACACCCCAAATTAGTTAAAAAAGGTGAAAGCGGGCAACAACCCATAAATAACCTACCGACCAGGCAATTTTATACCGAATGTCAAGCTTTGTATCTATACCTCGTTGTATTTTTGTCTCCGAATTTTGCAAACAAGCCATTTTCAACCGCAAATTTCAAATCACGACTTGCTGTTGCCGATGAAATTTCTCTAAAGTTTTTCAGATATTCTTTGCGTGTGAAAAAGTCATCTTTTACGATTGATTTAAACAGATTTATCCGGTCAATATTGGTTAGGCTTACATTCTGAATACTTAATAATTCTTCAAGTGATTCAAGAATGATTTCAAGAATAAATTCAATAAAAATCGTTGATTCTCCGGTATTATCAGACTTTCTCAGAGATTCATAGTACTGTTCTTGTCTTTCTTTTATTAGCGTCTCAATTGGTAAATATTCAAAAACAGGATATGAGTCTTTCAAAATTAAAGTCTGCCAAAGCCTTCCCATTCTACCATTCCCGTCAATGAATGGGTGGATAAATTCCATTTCATAATGAAATACACAACTCTTAATTAAAACTAAATCCTCACCATTTTTTAAATAGTCAAACAAGTCATTCATTAGAGGCTTGAGCATTTCACTTGGTGGGGCTACGTGTGCAACTTCTGAACCCTTAATTATTCCAACAGATTTACTTCTGAGTTTACCAGCAAATTCTATAAGTCCCTTCATTAAAATTCCGTGTGCTTCGCAGAATGACTCAAAACTATATGGATTTAGCTTGTCCAAATGATCATAAACAGCAATTGCATTTTTAACTTCTAAAATGTCCTTTGGGGGGCCAATTACTCTTTTATGATCAACAATTGCGGTTACTTGCTCAATAGTTAAAGTGTTTCCTTCAATTTCAAGCGATGAATGAATCGTCTTGATCCTGTTTTTCTTTCTTAATTCTGTCGGAGGTTTATTTAAATGTGCTGAATTCACTTCTCCAATCCTCTCCGAAATGGAAGCAACCAGTTTTAAAATCATTCCTGTTATTTTATATGGTGGTTTCATTTATACATTGGCGATAGTATCATATGATAGTATCAAAGTTAGCCATTTATTTCGAAGGCTATCGGAGTGTGTGACTTTTTGATCAAGTCCCCATATTGAGAAAATTTTTCAATTATAGGAAAAAGGTAAGCGATTGCTCTTGATTGTCATCCTGGAGGGGTCTAAGGCTTGTTCACGGCAGTTACAAATCTTTTCTTAAGAGCAAAAAGTCAAAGCCCGTCCGGCTTGAGGACATAGGATTTACACAAAATTGAACATAGATATTTTAAAAGCACTACAATTTCCACTAAAAGTGTAACCTTAACTAATTTTCACCAACCTTATATGATCGATAATAGCCGTATTTTCATCCCCATTCATATTTTCATTATCAGGTTGTAAAACAATTTGAAAATGATGATCACCTTCAGGCATAAATACCTCTATCAGATTGGTATAACCCCAATTTGACCATTCCCCCTCCCCTCTTTGTGCCATCACCAGAGTTCCCAATTTATTCCCATTGATACATAAAGTACGGATGGCACACTTATTATCGGTGTTCAGTGGGCCGCTACCATTGGAATACCGGAGCGAGACCAAATACCTGCCGCTTTCGTGAATCCGGACAGGAATAGATAAATCCATATTTTCCAGTCTGGAAATTTTTACATAACCTTTACCCGTATAGTCTATCAGTTTTTTATCCAAATCATCACGATACCTGTCTAAATCAACCTTGAGCACATGACTATCAGGAAACCAGGCTATGGGTTCTGAAGAAAAAGATTTTACCTGGTCCCGGTCTACTGATACCACACTATAATACCCAAATTGCTTTTGATGAATAATATATTGGGTATCTGATGTTTCATGGATTAAATCTCCATTATATAGCACCTGGTATTTCGAAGCCCCTTTTACCCGATCCCATTTCAAGATCGTATGCGATAATGATACCTCTGGACTGGCAGGAGAAAATCGATTTTCTACCAGATTGAAGGTTGATTTTTCTTTAAAGTGGTTATTCAATTGAATTACTACCTTTTGATGTCCCTGGAGGTTTCCCGGAATTTCAAAATCTTTCGTATTTGTCCCATTGATGGTCATTTCCTCAATTTGGTCGCCAAATCCATTGATCTCAAAATCCAGCAGCGCATTTCTATATTTAAAACCTTTCAGCGAACGAAAACCCGATACAGTTTCAGGGACAAACGGTCTGATGCAAAGCTTGTCAGGTTGAAATTCAAATCCCAAAAATACCCGGTACACCATGGCCAGGTTTCCCGCTACACTCCATAGTTGTCGGTCGGAGTTGATTTGTGTACCCATAAAATCCCCATCTTCGGCTACAAAATTTTCTTTGTTGGTTAAAAATAATGCGGTGGCCCGGGATAATGATGCCAGACCATGAACCAGTGCTGATTCATTCCCGGCTTTTTTTGCAGCCCAATTCCAAAATCCCTGAACAAATGGCCATATGCCATTATTATGGTAAGCTGAAATGTTGGGGATCTGCGGGTAAATGCAGGGGGCTCCATATGGCACCATGGGAGACCGCGACACTACCCTTTTTGCTCTGTTGGCATCAGCCACATCAAACAATACAGTAAAAGCTTCGCCAAGGGTTTCTGACCGATCAGAAGATTGCATAAAACTTCGTCCATACCAATACTGGTGATAATAACCTTTATCCTGATCCCATAAATGGGTATCGATAGCCACTTTAACCTCCTGAGCCAATTTACGATATTTTTCAGCATCTTCTGATAGGCCTAAGGTAGAACTCATTAAAGATAATATCTCGAAAGTCCGAAAATAGACGATATTGGTACCCAGACAAAGTGACTGTGAAATATCCACATTGTCCATCCATGCCGGATAGGTCTGTTCACGCCAGTCCAGAAATGATGATTCCCCCTTAAATAATCCCGAAGCATCCCTGACAGTCCCCAGATCATCTTCAACAGTATTTCTAATAATAGGAAAAGCGGTAACCAACCAATCCGTATCGCCCGTCACCAGGTAGATTTCCCATGCCGCCAACGCCCACACTACACGGTCGGTAGAAACCGGCCAAGCACCTCCCGATCCGATATCCTGTACGATTCGCCCCCGCTTTACCTTTTGCAGCAGACTGGTTTTTGAGACTTCCGGTTCCAGAAAAGCATAAGCCAATAATATACTATAGGCAACATCCCTGGTCCAAACGCCTGGCCATTCAGCACCGGTCCTGAATGTGTCATCTTTTTCGATCAGCATGATCGTTTCATCAAGCGACAGGTTATGTAAGGCGTCAATCAATAGCTGCTCAGATTGATATTCCGGATATTTTGAAATATCATGTCGGAGTTTCCATTCATTTACCGGTTTTTCATCGATATCATGAGCGTTTAATATAAAGGTAGCCTCATAAATGCCGTCATTGTTTTCGTCGTGGAGTTGGTAATCGGGATGCCGGACCAGGTTATCGAAATCCCAGCTCAGGGGTGTTGGTCCACCAGCAATAAATACACCTTTAAATTCCGAAGCCTGTATTTTTTCTCCATTATAAGTAGTAAAATACCCCTTCTCCTGAAATTGACGCTGCATTTCCCTCAAATCCAGCCGTATAGTAAAGGAAGTATTTGCAGGTAAAAATTTATTGTCTACTGGGGATAAGACTTCCCGATAATTTCTACCAAAAGTAATGACAGGAGAAACATATTGACCATTCACGGGCTTGACTACCAGTTGATGATCGAGCCCCGGTTTTGTTTCATTGTCTTTGCCATTGATACTAAACTTAAAAGTAATCACAGATGGATAATTGGTAGTGACCTGGCTTTTATAATTTGATATAATATGTTGGCGATCCAATGCCCTGCCCTCAAATTTTTGTTGGATCACCCGGTCTGGATAAAGGGTAAATTTTTCCGATTGGTAAATGATATCAAGATTTTTAGTTTCCATACAGGTTTTTAACTTGGTTCAAGGTTTAAGGTTCAAGGTTTAAGGTTCAATGTTCAATGTTTAAGGTTCAAGGTTTAAGGTTCAAGGTTCAAGGTTGGTTTTTGCTTTTTCTCTTATTATTTTTCACTTTTTATATGCCATGTAAAATATTATGCAAAAAGTAACTATAACAAAAGCTACATACAACTAATCATACTTATGATAATAAAAAAGCCGCTGTCTAATAGTTTGTAATATTTTTTGGACTAATTATACATTATTATTGTGTATAATTAAATATTACTTGATTAATCACTTGTTTGTTAGGGGTAAGTCAAAATGTTAATTTGTAAATAAATATAGTAATTTTTAACTTCGATCAGTTAAAATTATTTTTCACCATAAACAAATCTAGTTATGCCTTTGAAGTACGCTTTGCATGACAATCAGATGACAGCCGATCCTAAAGATAAAATGGCTGTCCCCGTTACACCTCGTCAGTACACTATCGAGGATGTGATCAACAAAATGATAGGCCGCGGTTCCCTGGTTTCGAAATCAGCGGCCCTGTCAGCGTTTGAAGAGCAGTTTTTGGCCATGGAAGAGTTGTTGATAGAAGGTGAGGGCACATTGGTTACACCCATGTTTAATATCAGTTACAGCATTCCGGGTGTATTTAAAGACGATGAAGACAGCTTTGATAAGTCGAGGCACCAGGTAAGGGTCAGGATTACCCCTGGTGTAAGGTTGAAAAAGCTGGAAAGTCAGATCAAGACACAGAAG
>JAEWLI010000039.1 GCA_023393375.1 Bacteroidota bacterium | reverse complement strand
GCATGAATACCATGCCTCCCCAAGGAGTGATTTCTTTGTCGGTGTACTCAATTTTGAATTCCATGCCCCAATTTAATAAAAAAATCCCTATTGCTAAGCATTAGAAAATTCTATTGCGTAATCTGGGTTTATACAGAAATTAAATCTCTCTCCGCCCTCAGCCCTCTGCTCTCCGCTTCCTTACTCCTTGCTCCTTTTTCCTTTTTCCTTGCTCCTTTGAGCTTTGAGCTTTCAGCTATTTATTTTATCTTTAACCAACATTTTATATCAATCAACCACAAAGCAACTCAAGAAAAGCAAATCTAAACTAACCAGATTCAAAGCAATATTTCGCTTATTAAGGTAGAATCAATTACAAGACAAGAAAAATCGGGACGATATGGATAAATCCAATTGGGAATGCTTTACCTTTTGGATTATTGCACTTTGATTTTTTATAATGTTCTTGAATGGTACAAAATAGAAATGATTAACACTAAATATTTGAAAAATATGAAAACAATTACTTTGTCTTTAGTGCTGGTGGCTATTTCTTTTAGCCTATATGCCCAGGATTTTGAAGTACCCGAAAATTTTAATCCAGAAAAAGCTGAAGATTATGCGCCTTATGAACAAGAGGTCATAAAATGTTTTGATTGGTTGATGAGCACTCCCCTTAATGAAAATCCTGCAAAAAGAACTGAGGTGAATGGATTTTTATTGAAATGGTTAACTGGAAGTCCTACTGTTCATCTGGAAATTAAACAGGAAATTGTAACCTTTATGGGTACATCACCGGATTTATTAATGATATTTTTGGGGGGATGGGCCAAATTCTCACTCGAATCAAAAGAATTTGATGATAATATTGCCGGAAGCCTGGCTGGAATAGAATCAGTGATAGCATTTTATGTAAAGAATAAGGATTTATTGCCAAAAGATAAGCATATTGAAAAATATATTAAACTAAAAAACAAAGGAACACTAAAAAACTATATCGAAAAAAACGCCTAAATCATAGATGATTATCACACAAATCTATTGGATTCATTATCATTGCAATGAATTAATATATACCACATGAAAAGAGTTTTACTTATATTATTGATCATCTCGTCTTTTAATTCTTTTGTTTTTAGCCAGAATGATCATGTCAGGATTCCCAGGACAAAAGTGACCATGATGATTCCGGAAGGTTATTCAATAATGTCCACAATTACCGGACTTCAAAAAGATAAGCATCATATCATTACGATCAATGAAGTTACAGGAAGTGATTTTTATACAAGCACCAAATTTTTTAATGAAAGTGCTTTAGAGCAACAAGGCCTGACCGTATATGAATATAAAGAAACAAAGGTGGCTGGATATGCTGCTAAATACATCATATCAAATACGGAAGACGTTCATCTTAATTCTATCACATTGGTATTTGGCGATGAAACCTTTTCTACGATGATCACTTCCACTCATAAAGCTCACGATATGGAACTTGAGCGTTACTTAGCAGGGATTTTACTTGCTGTCAAATATGATAAAGATTTAGCTGTTGATCCGTTTGAGGAGGTGGTTTTCACGGTTGATACCTTGTCTACAGACTTCAAATTTTATCGGTTTGCGACTGATAAATATATATTTACACCGTTGGGCGGGAATAATATAGAAACTCAGTCTTTGGTCATGATAGTACCCGGTCCGTATGATAAGACATTGACCATTGAACAAGTATCAGAAACAGCTATCAATCAAATAAAGCAACAAGGCATTCAGGAATTTACAACTGATCAATCAAAATCTAAAATAGATGGCGTTGAAGTTTTGCTCACAGAGGGGGATGCTCATGCAGGCCCGGAACACATTTATTATCATCAATTGATTCTGGTAAAAGACGATCTGGTATTAATCATTCATGGGATTTGTAACCATAATGATGATGCCATGAAGGCGGATATTAAAAGGTTTTGTGAATCGATCAAGATCAAATCATAGCATTAATCCTGCACTCCTGTTCATTTTATGTGGTAGCACAGCTTTTGGGTAGGTAAGAATTTTCAGTATACTAATTATGTATTGGGACAAAAGGTTCAGAACTGAGCTTTCACTTTTGACCTTACCCCTTGTTTCTTTCTCCTTGCTCCTTGTTCCTTATTTCTCACAGATTACACTGATTTACACAGAAATTTAATCTCTCTCCGCCCTCCGCCCTCTGCTCTCCGCTTCCTTGTTCCTTTCTCCTTGTTCCTTTCTCCTTGTCCCCTTTCACCTTTGAGCTTTGAGCTTTCACCTTAAAAAAATCTTGCATTTATCAATATTTTAATTATCTTTAACCAACATTTTATATCAATCAACCACAAAGACAACTCAAGAAAAGTAATTCTGAACTTATTGGGAAGATTATATATGTTCATTAAATAAGACATTGTTTTTACTGTCTAATCCCGCACAACCTTATACTTTGCAGTTAGTCAGGATCTTATGAAGCTACATTATATACAATTTCTAATAAAAGATGGAAATTAATTGCATAGAAATCTTAATATTTAAAAAATGGAATTAAATCAATCAACTTTACTTATAATAGGGGTAGTGTTTTTATTATTATTTTTCTACTTTATACCACTTGGATTATGGTTTCAAGCAAAATTCTCAGGAATACGAATTTCATTAATTGAGTTAACATTTATGAGATTTAGGAAAGTGCCTCCCGGGATTATAATTAATGCTATGATAGCTTTAGTGAAAGAAGAGATCTATGTTGATAAAAATTTGTTAGAGGCTTATTATTTGGCTGGTGGAAATGTTTTAAATGTTGTTAATGTATTAATAGAAGCGAAAGAATCAGGTTTAAATTTATCATTTAAAGAAGCAGCAAAATTAGATATGGACAAAAATAAAATTAATTAGTGAAGGAATGAAAATGATATTACTGTTTTTTATAGTTTACAATTTATTTATTGTAGAGGTAAAAAGTCAAATTGATACAATTCAAATTGAAGAAAGTGTTTATCAACAAGCAACTTTAATGAATGAGTATTATTTGTCTGGAAATTATGATTTATATTTGAATTTCATCCATCCTAAGATTATTAAAAATATTGGTGGTAGAGCTAAAATGATAGATATGTTTAAGCGAGGTATTCATACTGATTTTAAACTATTAAGTAATTCCTTACAAATACCGAATCATTTGATTTTCACTAATTCAACCATCCAATGCTCAATACAACAACGGCAAGAATTTTTAATGAATAAGGAGAAGTTCTATACACTAAGCTATTTAATTGGAATTTCTTATGATTCTGGTGAAACATGGAAATTTATAGGAGTTGCTAATATGTCATTCGATTTTATTAAATCTCATTTTCCGGAACTCAGTAATGATTTATATGTGGAAAGACAGACAAAACCGATAGCAATAAAGTAAAACAAACTGGTACAAATAAAGCGATATATTACAACGATGCACAGAATAAAACGGTAATATTTGTAATCATAAAATAAATAACATGAAAGCATTCTTTATTGTCTTGATATCAGTATGTATAATTGCTTGTTCTGAAGAATCCATTAAGTTTGAAGTTATTGGAACAAGAATTGCTAACATGCAATAAAAGCTTAGGTATAAAGAGCTAAATTCATACCCGATTACACAGACTCTAAACATGAAATTACTGGATAAAAACTTTTACGAATTATTGACTAATCACTTAAAACAGGTAAAGATTAACCATTTATTTGCCCGTTCAGTGATTGAAAATAAAATAGGGGGACAAGTATTCGTTGACAACATTGAAAACCCCAAAACATGCTATGTGGTTCATCCATACGGGATGTCATTGCTTTTTGGTGATTCGAAGAATTCTGATTTTAATACCAAATTCCTGAATTATTCCCTGAACGCAACCAAGGAACGGGACAAACATGTGTGGATGCAGGCTTATCCGGGTGATTGGGATCAAGTGCTTGCTGAACTTTATGGCAGCAATTTGATCAGGTCAGCAGAGAATAATGAAAATAGGGCATCTGGCATTGTGGAACTGAACACCCGGATCAATTTTAAATTTAACCGGGAGAAATATATCCTCAATAAGACAATGAGTTTACCACCGACTTGTGCAATTGTGCCCACCGACAAGAAATTATATGAAGAAATGACAGGCAGCGTAATACCTGCTTATTTTTGGAATTCTGCTGATGATTTTATTCAAAATGGTATCGGGTTCAGTTTGTTATGCAATAAAAAACTGGCCACAACCGCATATTCGGCATTTATTCATGACAACCAATTGGAATTGGGCATTGAGACAGTCCCAGAATTTCGTGGAAAAGGATTTGCCCGTTTGGCATGTTCGGCTTTGATAGACTATTGCATTGAAAATGATTATGAACCAGTATGGGCATGTAGATTAGAGAATATTGGCTCGTTTAAACTAGCGGAAATGCTGGGGTTTGAAGTTGATAAGGAGATACCGTATTATAGGTTGAGCAATTGAATGTTCAATGTTCAATGTTCAAAGTTCAATGTTCAATGTTCAATGTTACATTCATTAGGAAGATTTGAGTAAATGCTTCAATCCAGGAAAAAAGGAAAGTAATTGCATGCAGCCCGATCCCGATTGTCATCCTGTAAGGATCTTAGGCTTGTACACCGCAGTTACAAATATTTTTAGATAGTTAAAATTCAGATAAATATTAAAAAACGTCCGCCAAAATTGAGAACAAATATCCACTGTAGAAAATTGGCGGACACCATGCGCGCAGGGCTGAAAAAACGGTGAGGTGAGCGTAAGCATGTGGGGGGAAACGTCGTTTTTTCTTGAATTCTTTGGTACCTTTCTTTTTCAAGAAAGAAATCAAAGATTCATGAGGGGCTGTGCGGCATGCATAACGGGTACGAATAAAGGTACGCCAGTCCGGCGAGGACATAGGATTTACACTAAATTAATACTGGTATTTTATCCAATATTCACTATAATGAAGGTAGAGCCATGAAGGTAATAGAATTAAATATACATAATAGAAAACGAATTAGAATATTTGATTTATGTTTAGGGATAGTCTTACTTGTATTTTTCATTGATAAAGTAATTTCGACATTTGGAGAGGAAATTTCATCAATTGATATTTTTAGTTTGATTATATATCCTTTTGGAGGGATATCCTGGCTGTTATCAGGTTTGGGGTACAATTTAAGCAGATTAATAAAGAAAGAAAAACTTAAAGTAAACAGGGAAATTATTATTTATGACGGCTTTTTCAAAAAGGTTATCATAAATCATGAGGATATTCAATCAATAGACCGGAAGAATAAAACAATAATCATTAAATTAAATTCGGGAAAAAGTATGAATATTCATGTTTTATTTTGGGACGATGAGAAAATTGACGAATTGGTTATGGAGTTGCAAAAAATTATTAGCTTAGTCTGTTATTAAATAAAGATTATGGGCATGATAAAAACATGAAAATAGAAGTTTATAAAAAATTTTACGATTCATATGAGGCGAATATCGTAGCCAATAAGCTAAAAGCAAATGGTGTGGATTGTTTTTTAACCAATGAGCATATCACTACTATTTTATGGCACATGAGCATAGCCCATGGCGGTGTGTCTTTAATGATGAACTCAGATGATTTTTCGAAGGCAGATCATATTTTATTAAGTGACAGTTCACTAACTATAGAGGACGATGACCACCAGACCATTAAGTGCCCAAAATGTTTATCCAATAATATTAGTTATGGGGCAAATATAGCTAAAGTTAACTGGTGGATGCTGATCGTAGCTTTGATTACAGTAATACCTGCCCCTATACCGACGAAATCTTATCATTGTCATAAATGTGGCAATGATTTTAAATATAGCCATAAAACTAAACAGTAAGCCACAATTATTCTATCCACTTTACCTATGAGAACACTCCTAACAACTTTATTCATATTTTGTGTCTTGCACAGCTTTGGGCAGGTAAGAATTTATAGCGGCCATATCGATAAATATCCCATCCGGTTGGTTACCTACAGTTATTCAGACGGTGACACCAGGGCAATTTATGCCTATGACCGGCATGATACGCCCATTATTATCAATGGCCGGCAAGATGGAGATAGTTTGATGTTATATGAAATCAATGAAAGGAGGGAAGTCACCGGAACGCTTGTGTTTCAACCATACAACCCCGAACAAAAAACGACCCGCGGCAAGTGGGTAAGTCACGAAAAACCAACAGTATTAAATATCCAACTCACTAAACTTCATGAATTTGATCATTATGATAATTCTGCTTTTGAAATGTTGGAGCTAATGCAGCCGGAATCCACAACAGCCCATTATTTCAAGTTGCTGGTTTCCAAAGAAGCAGGGGAGGGTATTGCTGTAACCGGTGTCCGGATTTATGAGAAGAAAACCGACAGGTTGATACAAGAATTGGCACTGGAATGCCAGTTTTGGGGATTAAACAACATATCGGTATTTGATTATAATTTTGATGGTATAGATGATTTTTCTGTTTTCGAAGCAAGTTATGCAGGCCCGAACACATCCAGCATATACATACTGAGAGATCCCGCATCAGAGGGGTATTTCATCAGTGAAATATGGGGTACTTCACTGGAGTTTGATGCAGATACCAAATTAATTTATGAACACAACCAGTGTTGTGCCGGGAGAATGCACATGAATGCCACTTATCAACTGGTGGACAATAAAATGGTGATGATTGAACAGCGTTGTATGGAGTATGATGATGAACAAGAGGATTTTATAGAAAAGGAATGTGATTGATGAGATGTTGTTGGGAGGGTATGGCGATAATAATAGTAAAAATTTAATAACCTTGCTTAGAGCATCGAAATCCATCTTGTATTTATCAATATTTTAATTATCTTTAATCAATATTTTGTTTATATTAAATCAACAACAATGGTATGGTAGTAATTTTGACTACTTAACCATAATAATAAAAATTACCACACAAAATAACCAGACACTATGCAACTATTTAGACATCAGTTTATTTTTCCGGCAATTTTTATAATCACATTTATATTTTTTGGATGTACAAAAAAAACAACCTATTGTACCGTTGATTTTAAAATTGATGGAAAATATGAAATAGTTTTTTATGACACCCAAAAAACAATAACTAATGGACGTTTTGCTGAGTTTAATCAAACTACTAAGACAGATATTAAGAATGCTGACATTTTGAAATACAAAAAAATTGATGAAATTCATCGTGTTGACAATCTTACCAATAAAACCTTTAACTTAAATGCAGATACTATTTATCAAGTTTACAGTATTAAATCCACACTTATTATTGATTCAGTAAACTTTAATGGTTCACAAAGACTCTTTAGGAATGAAGGAATAAATCATACTGTTACTGCACATTCAAGCCATGAAATAACTGAGATTATTAATTATACAGACACCTTAAACTGGACAGCTACAACTAACTTAAATTTCAATTTTAGTGGGCAGGTTAAAGGAAAAAGCAATGATTTGCTGGTTTATTACTTAATAGAAAAGGAACTAGCAGGCAACTATCTTCCAGATATAATGACCGCAATTATGGATAAAAATAAATTCTCTTTCCCAGAATCTATTGTTCATCATAACCGTTAACCTAAGAAAAGAATTGGTTCAATGGGCGAAAACACCCGGAATATAACTCAGGGTGTGTATCTCTGAGATCAAATTTAATAACAAATGGATTTTTATTAATGATAAACCATTATATTTCACATTAACAAACTCATATTTTCCAACTTAACGTATACGAAACGTGTCAATGATTCTAAAAGAACCATGGATATGAGAAATTATACATTTTTATTGATCGGATTTTTATTGTTTGCATGTAATGATGGTGAACTCAACCCTTTGGATGAGAAACTTGATGTGCTCCAAATAAATGGCACATGGCAGCTATCGGAATCATCTTACAGTATCGGCGACGGTGTACAACACTGGCAACCAGTTAATAATGGCTATTCTTATACCTTTAAGGCAGACAGCACTTTTCTATCCAATAGGTTTGAGCATTGTGACGGAGGAACTTATTCTATTACAAACAATAGGTTAACTCTGGATTTTAATTGCGAAGGAGCAGATAAAGTTTACATTGAAAATTTTCAATTAAAGGAAGGAGCATTGTTCCTAAGCCCGGTAAGTCCGATAATATGCATAGAAGGGTGTAGTTTCAAATTTATCAAGAGTTCAGAATAAATGAGACAATCATTTGTGGAGAGCCTGGAAAGAATTACCAGTTAACAGGTCGGGTACTTTCTTTTTTTGTTCGGTGAGTATTTTGGTTTTTATTATTAATTTGCATTGTCTCTGTGGAGAAAAGATGTACTTGACAACAAAAATGTATCGGCATCCATGAACAAGGGCCATGCGAACTTCTGCTTTAATAATCCAATCGGATAAATTATTATATTTGTATTATGGGTCAAAAAGAACAAATATTACAAAAGTTAATCGAAGTAATTAATAAAACTGCTCCTGGTTCGGAACTATATTTATATGGTTCACAAGCTCGTGGAGATGAAAAAAAATTATCTGACTGGGATTTGTTAATTTTATTAAATAGCCATAAGATTTCATTTGACTTTGAAACCAAGCTTATGGATGCGTTTTATGATGTTGAACTTGAGACAGGACAGATAATTTCTCCATTGATTTATTCAAAGACTGATTGGAACGAGAAACATTCCGTGACGCCACTTTTTAAGATAATAAAAAAAGAGGGAGTACGCCTGATATGAAAGGTACTAAGAAGGATTTAATTAACTACAGACTTTTAAGAGCGAAAGACACGTTAGACGACAAAGTTATGCCATATTTCAAACCTGTTAATGATTTGATAGGTTTAATAGAAAATATAATAAACAAGTAATCACCAGTCCTTAACATAACAGTTGGGTTCAGTGGTGTGCCAGAGTTTAGTTATCGCTTCAACATACTTGCCGGAGGACAGGCTGTAGGCCGAAAAACAACCGTTACCTACTGCAATTTCTAAAAAAAACCTAAATAAGGAAATCGAATGTTCCGGATTTTAGTTACTCTATTGATGAACTTGCAAAATGACAAAAAATAGTAAAACCCAAACACCTGATAAAATTTCTAAGGTAGTTGTAATAGGTACATCTGCAGGAGGACTTAATGCATTAAAAAAACTTACAAGCCAACTGGACAAAAACTTCCCTCTGCCTATATTGGTTGTTTATCATATTTCTGCTGATGCTACAGGAAATGTATTCTTAGACGAGCTTAATAAGTTAAATACTGTAAAATGCCAGCATGCAAAAAGCGGGAATAACTTGAAACCCGGGCACCTTTATCTGGCACCATCAGACCATCACCTGATGATTGGGGAAGATCTGAAAATACTGGTGACCAAAGGAGCCCATGAAAACAGGAATCGTCCTGCTATTGACCCGCTATTCCGGTCTGCTGCTGTCAGGTTTGGAACTGGTGTGATCGGGATATTGCTGACTGGTTATCTTGATGATGGAACAGCAGGAATGAAAGCCATCAAAAGATGTGGCGGAACTTGTATTGTGCAGGATCCTGACGAAGCCGATTATCCAGCTATGCCAAAAAATGCCCTGAATAATGTAGATGTAGATTATTGTCTGCCAATATCTGAAATGGGTGCCCTACTTTACCAGCTTATTCCACAAAAATTACGAAAAAGCATACCTGTCCCGA
>JAEWLI010000192.1 GCA_023393375.1 Bacteroidota bacterium | reverse complement strand
ATGCGAATTTTGTGTAACTTTGCGTCTTGATATGAGAAAAAGGCAAGAAATACACAACAACATCAAAATTGATGGAGTGGCTGCTGAAGGAAAATGCATTGCCAGAATAGATAATTTGGTGGTTTTCGTTGAAAAAACCGCACCAGGAGATGTTATAGACTTGTTGATCACAAAGAAAAAGAAAAATTTCGGCGAAGGCAGACCTTTACATTTCCATGAATACTCGACCTTAAGAATGGAACCATTCTGCCAGCATTTCGGATTGTGTGGAGGATGCAAATGGCAACATTTAAATTATGAATCACAACTACAACTGAAAACACAGCAAGTAATAGATCAACTGGAAAGAATCGCGAAAGTCCCTTTCCCACCCGTTTTGCCCATCTTAGCAGCAGAACAGACTATCTATTACAGAAATAAACTGGAGTATACATTTTCAAATAAAAAATGGCTGACGCGTGAAGAAGTAAACTCTGGAGCAGAATTGGATAGAAATGCACTCGGATTTCATTTGCCTGGAAGGTTTGATAAAATACTCGATATTGAAACCTGTTATCACCAGTCCGATCCATCCAATACCATCAGATTAAAATTAAAAGCTTTTGCACTTGACCATCAAATGGCATTTTATGATGTGCTGGAACATACTGGTTTTCTGCGCAACCTGATCATCAGAATTAGCAATACAAATGAAATCATGGTGATTGTTCAGTTTGCTCAGAACAATCACGAATCGATCGAACAGGTGATGACATTTTTAAAAGAAGAATTTCCAGAAATCACCTCTTTATATTATGTGATTAACACCAAAAAAAATGACACCTATGCCGATCAGGAGTTGATTCTCTATTTTGGAAAACCATTTATTGTCGAGAAAATGGAAAATCTCGAATTCAGGATTGGCCCCAAAACTTTTTATCAAACCAACTCTGCTCAGGCACTTCGGCTTTATTCAAAAGTAAGGGAATTTGCTGACCTGAAAGGGCATGAAATTGTTTACGACCTGTACACAGGAGCGGGATCCATAGCCAATTTTGTTGCATCAGGTGCAAAACATGTAATTGGTGTGGAATATGTGCCTGAAGCGATTGAAGATGCAAAAATGAATGCCAGTGTGAATCAAATTCGTAATACCTCTTTTATCGCAGGTGACACAGCAGAAATTTTGAATGATGAATTTGTTGAAACCTGGGGAAAACCTGATGTGGTTATTACTGATCCACCCAGGGCAGGTATGCATCTGAATGTGACTCAAAAAATATTGCAACTTGAACCCCAAAAAATAGTTTATGTAAGTTGTAATCCTGCCACACAAGCAAGAGACGTGGCTTTATTGAATGAAAAATATGATGTAATGGCAGTACAGCCGGTAGATATGTTTCCTCATACCCAACATGTAGAGAATATCATTTTATTAAATAGACGAACATAAATATGGATTTGGTAAATGATCCCGAACTGAGTGGGAAATACCTGGGCACCATCTCCAGGGATTTTATTAAAGTAGCAGATTTTTTAAAAGAGGCTGCGTACCTGGTTAGAAAGCGGGGATTCTCAGAATTTCCAATTTTTCCCATAAGTAAAGATGAACTTCCTATTGGTCAATTGTTATACAAAAAGGGGCAACTGGACCTGGAGTGGAATTATAATATCACATACCTGGATGAATTTGTTCAGCGAAAAATTGTAGATGAGTCAAAAGTAGAGGAATTCCAAAAAGCTTATAAAGACCCTGATGAATTCTGCTGTCTGTTTGTAGTGGATGGAGCTTTTACCAGTTTCACATTCATCCCTTATCCAGAAGATTAATTACTACAGTTTCGCATATAGCTTTAATGATTGTGTGGACCATTCAGCATTATACAAATCAGGAGATAGTGGATTTATAAGAAGATGCAAGACCCCATCGGGGTCAAATATTTGTAGCCTAGGGTTTTAACCCGTGGTCAAATAGGGAATGTTTAATCATTTTGGCGGAATTTTTGCTTTTTGGTGCAAAAATTATGACAAAATGGATGATGTGAATTTCATTAACAAAAAATGGTTTTACCCATAGGTGGTTATAATGTAAACGTTCCGGCTTTTATTTCAGTTAACTAATAGCAATGATGGATTATAAAGAATACCCGGAGAAGGATATGTCCCTTAAACCTCTCCAGGCTGGATTTATGCAGATGGATGATTTTAAAAAAGCGCATGAATCATTGGTTATTTTCTGCCACGATATTTTTGTACACTATGAGGGTGGCATATTACTGATCAGAAGAAAAAAAGAGCCTGCCAAAGATGTATTATGGCCGCTCGGTGGTAGAGTGATGCGCGGTATCGATGTTTTTGAATCAGCAAAAATCAAGGTTTGGGAGGAAGCACAACTCAGGTTGACGGATTTATGTTTGCTGGGTATGGGCAGGACTTATTTTCCAACAGATCCTTTTGGCCATGGACATGGAACGGATAGTGTCAATGCGATTCTTTTTGCCAAGGGAAATGGACAGCTCCGTTTGGATGATCTTCACGAACATCCGGTGATCATTAAAAGTGAAGATTGCACTACTGAATTCCTGAATTCACTCGAACCGTATGTCCGGGATTATCTTTTATTGGCATTTAATAAAATATAAGGATCAAAATTTGGTATTTGAATTTCCCAAAAATAAAGTTTGAAATTATACAACTAAAAACCGAGTTTTCCTCCTGTCTCTTCAAATATGTTATAGTCCCCGCCATCTTTTGGGGGTTTAATATACGATGATTTTTTTTTAAGATAATCCACCTTTTCTTTGAGCATTTGTGTCGCCTGATCAATCACATATGCGGTAAATGGTTGATGGTTTTTCGTTTCACGGGATTGTACAATGGCATTTACATACTTGGTCCTATCAGCTACCTTATAGATAAAAGGTGGATGTCCATTTTTTATAAACGTGTAATCTGTCAAAAGTCTTGCAGTTCTCCCATTCCCATCAAGAAATGGATGGATTAAAACTGTGTCCAAATGAATCTTAGCCGCTAGTTCCAAAGGGTGCAACTTCCCTTCTTTGACACTTGGTTCCATGCTATTGTATGAATTAATGAGGTCCAAAAACATGGCTTTTGCTTTCTCTGGATAGGGTGTGGAATATTTTCCGACCCTGTTAGCGGTTTCTTTATATTTCCCAGCGTGTTCCGGATTTGTTGAATATTGCACTTGCTTATGTATGGTAAGTATCACACCTTCAGATAACAGAACTTGCTTGATGGCAAAGTCTCGCATTAGGGTAAAAGCTTTCTGAAGATCCTTTAATTCGGCATGTTCATCGTAGCTTTTCCCCGGAATTACTTCACCAGTTTTTAAAAAAGTGTATGTCTGATCATAAGTAAAGGTATTCCCCTCGATTGCTGCACTGTTGTACACATAATTGATGGAGAAATTTTCAAGGTCATGTTGGTCAAATACTGGCCCGTTTTCATTTAAGTATTCTACAAAGGTCTTTTTATAATCTTCTAAAGTCAACATGGTTGAAACTTTTTAGGTTTATTCATTAGATGATTGCTTATTAGGTATAAAATTAAACATTAATTATCGGAAATCCGCATTACCTTGCATCACTGCCACAAATAACTATTGATGCAGGTGTTGGTTTTATAAGTAATTTTAAATTTGGGTTTTTAAGTCCTTTGCGAACATACTTTTGAAAAATTAATATAATGAAAAACACTAAAGTTACTTTTCCCAACAAAGAGGGTGTGACACTCTCGGCAAAGCTGAACCTTCCTGCCAATCAGCAAACCCTCCATTATGTTTTATTTGCCCATTGTTTCACCTGTACTAAAAATCTGAAAGCGATCCATAATATTTCCAGATCACTCACCAGCCTTGGGTACGGTGTTTTTACATTTGACTTTACTGGTTTGGGCGATAGTGAAGGTAAGTTTAAGGACACCAATTTTTCCTCCAACATTGATGATCTGATTGCAGCAGCGGAATTTATCAGTGAAAAATATCAAGAACCGGAACTGATAATTGGTCATTCTTTAGGTGGAGCAGCGGCAATTAAAGCGGCAGCAAAACTTCCTTACATTAAAGGAGTAGTGACCATAGCGTCACCGGCTGATGCAGCTCATGTTTTACATTTGATAACTCCTTCATTGGATGAAATAAAGGAAAAAGGAGAGGCTTTGACAAATATTGGAGGTCGTAAATTTAAAATCAAAAAGCAATTTATTGATGATATTCAAGATCATGCAATAGAAGAAACACTCAAAAAATTGAGAAAACCCTTACTGATTATGCATTCTCCTCAGGATAATATTGTGGGTATTGATAATGCGGAGTTGCTTTATAAAGCCGCATTTCATTCTAAAAGTTTTGTGTCTTTGGATGGTGCAGACCATTTGTTGAGCAATAAAGCCGATTCTCAATATGTTGGTCAGTTAATAGCTTCATGGGCGCAAAGGTATATTCAAACTGCAGATCAGGATTTGCCTGAAACAGAACACCAAACTGTTACACGAATAGGGGATGCCGAAGAGAAATTTACGGTACACGTGAAAACCGGAAACCACTATTTTATATCCGATGAACCTGAAAATGCGGGAGGAATGGATCTGGGGCCTTCACCGTATCAATTGTTATCCGCGGCTTTAGGGGCATGTACAGCCATGACTTTGCGAATGTATGCCAATCATAAAAAGTGGAATTTGGAGGAAGTTAATGTACATTTAAATCATCATAAAAAACATGCAGATGATTGCAGTAATTGTGATGAGAAAAGTAAAATCGACCATATCGAGAGGATAATTGAGGTAGATGGTGATCTGGATGAACAACAAAAGAAAAGATTATTGGAAATAGCTAACAAATGTCCGGTTCACCGAACACTGGAGAGCAAAATCAAGATAGAATCAAGTATCAGTTAAAATATTCATAAAAATGGATAGCCCTTCCTGATTTTTTTGATTAATCATCTTTTTCCATAACTTTATCCCACATTTCAGATGATATACAGAACATGAATAATAAGAAAATTTCGATCATAGGAGGAGGAAATCTGGGTATTAGCATTACCGAAGGTTTACTAAAAAGCAATTATACATCTCCTGGAAATATTATTGTCACTCGCAGAAGGCTGCACCTGATCAATTCGCTAAAGGAAAAGGGCGTAAATACGATGGTTAGCAATACAGATGCAGTAGCGCAATCAGATTTAATAATACTTGCGGTAAAACCTCACCAGATTAAAAACCTGCTTTTGGAGATCAAATCAAAACTGGATCCTGCCCGTCATATCCTGATTTCAGTAATTACGAGTATTTCCCTTCAGGATATTCAGGAAATTGTCGGTTCTGGTATCACATTATTTTTGGCAATGCCCAATACCGCTATTGCCATTCAGGAATCAATGACGTGTATTGCCACTAACAATGCCTCTGAAGAGCAACAAGAAATGATCGTCTCTCTTTTTCAGCAGTTGGGTGAAGCCATTATCATCAATGAAGAGTTGATGGAAGCCGCTACTGTATTGGGAGCTTGTGGAATTGCTTACGCCCTTCGGTTTATCCGGGCATCTTCGCAGGGAGGAATAGAAATTGGTTTCAGTTCGAAAGTAGCTCAAATGATTGCGGCACAAACCGTAAAAGGTGCTGCCGGTTTATTGATTCAAGGTGGACAACATCCGGAACATGAAATTGATAAAGTAACCACACCTCAGGGGTGTACAATTGCTGGATTAAATGAAATGGAACATCAGGGTTTTAGTTCGGCTTTGATCAAAGGTATTATCACCTCCTTTAAAAAGATTTCCAATATCATAAAATAATCAGCAAGTTGCTGCCAATTTGACCACGGAAATTCCATTTTCATGTAAAATTGTCATGGTATAACAATATTCTATGACAAAATATTCCCTTTTAATAGTTTTTATGCAATGGCACATTACTTGAATAATGTGATTTGTATATATGTAAAACCAAAAAAAGGAGGTAAATATGGCAATGATTAAATTTAATAGGGATTTGCTTCCGACATTCAATCATTGGATGGATGATTTCTTCGGAAGGGATATGATGGAACCAAACTTTGGGTTCAATTCTCCCAAGGTAAATATCCAGGAAAATGCTGATAATTATCACGTGGAAGTGGCAGCTCCCGGAATGAAAAGGGATGATTTTAACCTGACACTTGACAACAACGTATTGACCATATCTTCTGAATTGAAAGAAGATCATGAAGACAAAAACGGAAATTATACCAGAAGGGAATTTAGTTATCAATCTTTCTCCAGATCATTTACACTACCGGAATCAGTGGAAGCTGAAAAGATTGAAGCTAAATACAATGATGGTATTTTAAGAATTGTTATACCTAAAAAAGAAGAAGCCAAACAAAAACCAGCTAAGACGATTAAGATATCATAAGTAAAAGGTTTGAGTTAAGATATAATGTCCCGGTTGGTTTCAGACTATCGGGACATTTTTTTTCAAAACCTAAAAATATTATAAAATGAACATAAACAATTTTACCATAAAGGCACAGGAAGCTGTACAACAAGCGCAGCAAATCGCTCAAACTCAGGGACATCAGTCTGTTGAGAATGCACATATTTTAAAAGGTATATCTCTGGTAGATGAAAATGTGCTTCCTTACCTGTTCGGAAAGTTGGGTGTAAATACCGGCATGATGCTGGAAACACTTGATAGAATTATAGAATCCTATCCCAAGGTATCGGGAGGCAATATTTATCTGTCACGAGACGCCAATGAATCTTTGATCAAGGCAGATCAATACAGAAAAGATTTTAAAGATGATTATGTATCTATTGAGCATGTGCTACTGGGCATTCTTTCAGGAAAAGATGCTACCGCTAATATGCTGAAAGATAATGGCATTTCCGAGAAAGGGTTAAAAGAGGCCATAACACAATTAAGAAAGGGTGCTAAGGTAACTTCTCATAGTGCCGAAGAAACCTACAATGCATTGAATAAATATGCCATCAATTTGAATGAAAGGGCAGAAAATAATAAACTGGACCCTGTTATCGGCAGGGATGAAGAGATCAGAAGGGTCATGCAGATCCTTTCCAGAAGGACCAAAAATAATCCTATATTGATCGGTGAACCTGGGGTGGGTAAGACTGCTATTGCGGAAGGTATTGCTTTCAGAATTGTAAGTGGCGATGTGCCGGAGAACATCAAGTCTAAAAAGATCTATTCTTTGGATATGGGCGCACTAATAGCAGGGGCAAAATATAAAGGTGAATTTGAAGAACGGTTGAAAGCAGTAGTAAAAGAAGTGGTGGGCTCTGAAGGGGAAATCGTGCTTTTTATTGATGAAATCCACACTCTGGTAGGTGCTGGTGGTGGTGAAGGGGCGATGGATGCTGCCAACATTCTGAAACCAGCATTGGCAAGAGGTGAATTAAGGGCAATCGGTGCCACCACTTTAAATGAATATCAAAAATATTTTGAAAAAGATAAAGCTCTTGAACGTCGTTTTCAAATTGTTACAGTTGATGAACCTAACGAAGAGGATGCCATTTCCATTCTACGGGGGTTGAAAGACAGGTATGAATCGCATCATAAGGTCCGTATAAAAGATGAAGCGATTATTGCCGCCGTTCAATTGAGTTCACGGTACATTACCGATCGGTTTTTACCTGATAAAGCCATTGACCTGATCGATGAGTCAGCAGCGAAGGTGAGAATGGAGATTAATTCCATGCCAGCAGAACTTGATGAATCTGAAAGAAGGATCAGGCAATTGGAAATAGAAAGGGAGGCGATCAAACGGGAAAATGATCAAGTCCGGTTAGGAAAGATCAATGAAGAACTGGCTAACCTCAGGGAAAAATCTAAATCGTTTAAAGCCCAATGGGAATCAGAAAAGGAAGCAGTGAATGCGGTGCAACAAACCAAAAGCGAGATGGAGCAACTTAGATATGAGGCTGAGCATGCTGAGAGAAATGGCGACTATGGCAAAGTAGCTGAGATCAGGTATGGTAAATTGTTGGAACTGGAAAAAGAACTTCAGCGGCAACAACAGATCATAGAAGAAATGAAGGTTTCAGGTAAACAACTCGTGAAAGAAGAGATTGATGCTGAAGATATTGCCGAAATTGTGGCTAAATGGACTGGTATTCCAGTTTTTAAGATGTTGCAGAGTGAAAAGGAAAAACTGTTGAACCTGGAAGAGGAGTTGCACAAAAGAGTGGTAGGACAGGATGAAGCTATCCAGGCTGTAGCAGATGCGGTAAGACGAAGCAGGACTGGTCTATCGGAAGCTAAAAAACCAATAGGCTCGTTTTTATTCCTTGGAACGACTGGTGTGGGCAAAACCGAACTGGCCAAAGCCCTTGCAGAGTTTCTTTTTGATGATGAAAACATGATGACCCGTATTGATATGTCTGAATATCAGGAACGTCATACGGTAAGCAGGCTGGTAGGAGCCCCTCCGGGATATGTGGGTTATGAAGAAGGCGGGCAACTCACTGAGGCAGTAAGAAGAAAGCCCTATTCGGTGATATTGCTGGATGAAATAGAAAAAGCTCATCAGGATGTGTTTAACATTTTACTTCAGGCTTTGGACGACGGAAGATTGACTGACAATAAAGGTAGGGTAGCCAATTTTAAGAATACGCTGATCATAATGACATCCAATTTAGGGTCGGATATTATCAGGGAAAATTTTGAAAGAATGACTAATACCAACAGGGAATCAGTGATTGATGCTACCAGAAATGAGGTAATGAACCTGCTGAAGAGGGGGTTGAGGCCGGAGTTTATTAACAGGATCGATGAGATTATCATGTTCCAACCGTTGACCCATCAGGAAATAAAAACCATTGTAAAAATGCAGCTGGGTTACCTGCAACAATTACTCAAGCAGCAGGAAATCCGGATGGCAGCAACCGATGAAGCATTGGAATATATTTCCAATGTGGGTTTTGACCCACAGTTTGGTGCCAGACCCGTAAAGCGGATTATTCAGAAGGAAGTTTTGAATGAATTGTCCAAGCAAATATTGAAAGGCACGGTAATGCCATCCAGTCAGGTGGTATTGGATGTGTTTGACGGGAAAATGGTTTTCAGAAATCCTGTAAAGGAGTCAGAAAAGGTGTAGGTTAAAATTTAATCAGTTAAGTTGTGTAAAGGCAAAACGTAATTGTGCCATTTGTGTGGAGCCATACAAAGTGGAGGTTTACCTGATATGAAGAGTCTGTGGACAACATGAGCCACAGACTCTTCTTTTTATTTGTACCATGTTGAATTTTTTTATTAAACTACTGGTTATAGTGGAGGCCATCTAAACTATTAAGGTACTTGGCCGTTCATTTTACACTCCCTGATGTATCGAATTATCTTACCCAAATTTAAGACCACCATTCGGAGTAATACACGTGACTTTTTAACTTAAAAACATATGAAAATTAAAATCAAGATCAACAATACCACAACTGTAAATAATTTATCCAATTATTGGACAAACGATGATTTTGTCCAACTACTTGAGGACTTTAATTACCCTGATGCCGAAAAGGCCAATAAAGAAAATTTGGAAGAATTGCTATTAAAGGCAATCACAGATTTTGAACCTAATGAAGCAGCGGCCATTATCTTAGCGTATAAATTGGGCGATAGTTTAAATGAAGGTCAAATACAGCAAATTTCTAATGACATGTTGTTAGACAAAATAGCCGAAGAGTATCCTGATATCAGTTTACACGCCACTCTTTTTCATATCAATCAGCTTTTGTATAAAGCATTTAATGGAAAATTCCCGAGCATTAATGCCACTCAGATCGATTGTTCATTGATTATGCCTGATAACGAACAAGGCACAGCATTCACAAAAGAAAACGTTCTTGTTTTTTTGGATAAAGGATTATCGGGTAGTAACCTGATCAAGAGATTGTTTGGTGAACAAATGTTGGGCAACAATCCATTTCCCGAGGCAGAAAACATTTTATGGGAGATGAAAAAATCAACCGCACATGATTATTCTATTCTTACCTCTGAATATTGGATAAGCAAGGATGATTTTATTTCAAATGAGTTTGATGCGATATTTGAAAAAGAAGATGATTTGAAAGAAGCGTAAAGATCATTTCTGTTTGGGCATCCATAGCACATTGAAGGTGTTGTTGTTCAAAAACCGAATAATCAAGCCTTCGATATGGATTGAAAAGACCTTTTCCGATTTGCGAATGACGAATTCTGAATGACGATTTGCGATCAATTTTCTATGGTTTATAATTTGCCTTTTCTTCAGCAATTACTTGTCTCATAATGCCCTTATGGTGCAATATGATGAACCCTATTTATTCAAAGATTTAGAAGATTAGGATTATTTGATGTAGACCAATCCCAGAGGGATGAAAGTTTGGTAGAAAATAGAATACGTAGACGGATAGTGCCGTAGGTACGTGACAGATTGTTTTTGTTTATCTCGATTTTTCATAGGTTGATGGCTGTGGAGATACGAACCAAGTCGATGATACAATAGAGGACTTTTGAATAACATCTAAACCATTTTCCCTCCATTTCCTAACCGCCGCCGCTTCCACATGTCATCTCGAGCGAAGGTAGAGATCTACTTATTTTTAAGTTTTTTCCTCTTCTATTGCAGAACCTTTTTCATAGTTTTCAGCACCCTGAACTATAAGAAACAACGCTGCACCTAAAGCAATGGCATTTGTAAGATTATCAGGTGAGGGAGAAGCAAGTGTTCCCCAAATAATAAAAACGCCACCCACAAACTCTATTACTCCAAAAATTAGTAAGGCATCCTTATTTAATTTGTAAAGTAAATAACCTATTATAATGAATGCAAATGTAATAATCACCTTAACTAAATTTGACCCTTGCGCAAATCCCAAACAAACATCAAATATTTTTCCAAGCCAAATAGGCCAGGTTAATAAGAAATAAAAAATTGAGATTGACAGGCCTTGCAAAAAGATAAATCCAATTACCACTATTAAAATCAGGACTATACCTAATAGACACCCTGTTATTTTTCGGTTAGGATAATTCATTTCCCCTCCACAATTTTTATTTCTTCTTCGGTCAAGCCGTAAAGCTGGTAAACCAATTGGTCTATTTCACTTATTAGTTCGTCGACTGAATTATTACCCTTTATTCTTTCTATTACTTCAAATGTGAGCTTCTCTATTTTTATAACTATCTCAGCATTAAATTCGGTACTTGCAGGTAGGTGCTGTAGAACGCTAGGCTTAATTTGAGCTAGTGTTCTGTTTTCTTCCATTGATATAAGACGATAAAAAAAAGTAAGTAATTTAGAATTTAATAAACCGACCAAAAATAGATTAGAATAAATGGCATTTGATGAAAATATATACATTCCATCTGTCGGATATAATCTACACGTATCTATAGAAACAGATATTTTATCACCTGTTATTACACCAACAATTTTTTCGTCTTTTTCGAATATTGATTTTTCTCTCGATCTATGCAATGCCCAAAATGGATGTTTACCTTGCTTCACTTCTGTACAGGTAATATAACTTCTGAAATTAGAAATGTAATTTATAATATTGCTGATATTACTTTCAGAGTCTGTCTTTTTGGTATAGATGATTTTTTTTCCAATATCTTCTGCCAAATATTTACGAACATCCTTTCCTCCTGTTATTGTAGGATATATGTAATCCATTTCAAGAGAATACTTGGTCACTAATGCGTCGTCAATAATAAATGCTTCTTTCAAATCAGGGCTAATACCTCTTTGAATTCCATCAGAATCAATTAAATCAGATATAAAAGATTGATTATAATGATGCAGAATTTTATAGCCAGTTATATTACGAGTTGCAAATACAGTGTTAGGCAATCCACTAAAAAGCGAAGTTTCAATCTCAATTGGAACAATGTCATTAATATCAATATGGTCTTTTGTTCTATATTCAAATACTTTTGTCAATGGCTTATAGGATTTATTTCCAATTTGAAGTATACACGAAGGTCTTGCGACATCTTCAAATATATTGTCCCCAAGATTTGCTACTATCAATAATTGATAATTTGTTAATATTTTTTTCCGTAATTTGATATTGTCAATTTGATATAGTATCACGTCAGGTATGATTTGACAAATTAAGCCTTGGTTAGATTTAATTATGAAACTTAGATTGATAAAAAACATAAATGTATCAATCATCCTTACAACAACGTCATTGCTCCAATTCTTAATAAATTTTAATTCTTTTTCCGAAAGACTTGCACCCCAAGGCGGATTCCCAATCACCACATCAAAACCCATAAAATCACCATCATCATTCAGCACTTCAGGAAATTCAAAACGCCATTCAAAAGCATTTTCGAAGATCTTGTTGGCTTTAATCTCTTCAATTTCGGCTTCCGCTTTTTTTATTTCTTCGGTGAGTTGGGTCACTTTTTTGTTCCAATCGGCTTTTTCCTTGGGGGTCATCTCAAAAATTTGCTGCTGATTGGTCAATAGAAACAGTTCTCCTGATATTTTACGCAGCTTCTTTACTTTCGGGTCGTTCATGGAAATCTCGCTCCTGAAATCCGATTTAATGTCGGCAATCAGTCGTTCCATTTCTCTTTTCTGTTCCTTGTTTTCGGCGTTTCGGTAGGTGTCAACAGCCATTCGGTAACTGTCTATTGTCCATTTACTTTTTCTCAGGGCTTGTTTTAAATCTGAATTTATATCAAAACGACTTACCAAAGAGTTTCCGCACTTTATGTTGATGTCAATGTTGGGAAGTGTCTCCAATTCGGTGGCGTTTTTGTAATAGGCATTTTTCAAAAGCTCAATCCACAATCGCAATCGGCAAATCTTCACCGAGTTGGGATTGATATCCACACCAAAAAGGCAATTTTCAATGATAGTTTGCTTTTCGTGGAAAAGCATTTCCTGTATTCGCTGGCTTTCCCTACTGGTTGGGTTGTAATCAAACAATTTGCCGTCTTCATCGGTCACTATCA
>JAEWLI010000140.1 GCA_023393375.1 Bacteroidota bacterium | reverse complement strand
GTCTTTCCTTCGACAAGAAAAAAACACTTCTGATTTTGTCTGAAATCGATAAGAATGTGATTTTATCTAGTAGAAATGTCAAAAATTGTAAGGTGATTACTGCTGATTCAGTTTGTACTTATGATTTATTGAATTATGATCAACTTTTGATCAGTGAGAATTCGTTGGAAAAAATTGAAAACCTTTTAAGCAAGTAACTATGAGCGTGTTGATTAAGCCATTAGTAACCGAGAAAATCTCTGAAATGAATGAGAAAGGCCGATACGGTTTTATAGTTGACAAAAAGGCAAATAAAGTCGAGATCAGGAATGCGGTAGAGAAGATGTATGGTGTAAACGTAGCAAGTGTAAACACCATGAACTACGATGGAAAGAATAAAACCCGATATACAAAATCAAAAATTATTTCGGGTAAAAGAGCATCTTTCAAAAAAGCCATTGTTACTGTGGCGGAAGGTGAA
Source organism: Bacteroidota bacterium (assembly GCA_023393375.1). GTDB lineage: Bacteria > Bacteroidota > Bacteroidia > Cytophagales > Cyclobacteriaceae > JAEWLI01. The sequence goes on along the minus strand of JAEWLI010000140.1, from coordinate 3,522 downwards.
GTAATTGATTTTTACAGTGGAATATAATAATCTGAATTGCAATGGCAGTTAAAAAACTTAGGCCTATTACACCAGGACAAAGGTTCAGGATAGCACCTGTTTTTGATGAAATCACAAAGACAGAACCTGAAAAATCTCTGGTTACCATAAAAAGAAGATCCGGTGGGAGGAACAACAGTGGGCGTATGACTATGCGTTACATTGGTGGAGGACATAAACAGAAATTAAGAACTATTGATTTTGTTAGGGGCAAGGTCGGAATACCTGCCACAGTAAAATCTATAGAATATGATCCAACCAGATCGGGTCGCATTGCTCTTCTTTTTTATGCAGATGGATTTAAATCCTACATACTTGCTCCCGAAGGTTTAAAAGTTGGACAAGTAGTTACTTCAGGAACAGGTATTGCACCAGAATTAGGAAATGCATTGCCATTATCTGAAATTCCTTTAGGTACTATAGTTCACAATTTGGAAATCAGACCAGGCAAAGGTGGTGCTTTGGTGAAAAGTGCAGGTACTTATGCCCAATTGCTTGCAAGAGAAGGAAAATATGTGACAGTAAAAATGCCCTCTGGAGAAATGAGGATGATTTTATCTGCCTGTATGGCCACAATTGGATCTGTTTCAAATTCAGATCATATGAATGAAAAATTGGGTAAGGCAGGTAGGAAAAGATGGTTGGGAAGAAGGCCTAGAGTGAGAGGGGTAGCAATGAACCCTGTGGATCACCCAATGGGTGGTGGTGAAGGTAGAGCTTCTGGTGGTCACCCAAGATCCAGAACAGGCTTGTATGCAAAAGGCAAGAAAACGAGAAACAGAAATAAATACTCTGAGAAATTAATAATAAGTAGAAGGAAAAAATAATGGCACGATCATTAAAAAAAGGACCATACGTTGATCCAAATCTAGATAAGAAAGTGGATGTAATGACAGAATCTGGCAAAAAGTCAGTCATTAAGACCTGGTCTAGGCGGTCAATGATTTCTCCAGAATTTGTGGGCCATACTTTTGCTGTCCATAATGGAAACAAGTTCATTCCGGTGTATGTCACCGAAAATATGGTAGGTCACAAGTTGGGGGAATTTGCACCCACAAGGACTTTCAGAGGGCACGTAGCCAAAAAGGACAAAGGAAAACGATAGTTATAAGATAATAAAGTAAGTGCTAACATGGAAGCAGTAGCCAAATTAAGAAATTATCCGACATCGCCAAGAAAAATGCGGTTGATCGCAGACCTTATCAGAGGTCAAAAAGTAAACAATGCATTAAGCATGTTGAAATACAATACCAAATACGGTTCAATCGCAGTTGAAAAACTTTTGATTTCGGCAATTTCCAATTGGAAAGCCAAGAATGAAGATGTAAGGCTTGAAGATGCGGACTTATTTGTAAAGGAAATCAGAGTGGATGGTGGTAAGATGCTAAAGAGGTTAAGGCCTGCACCACAAGGAAGGGCACATCGGATCAGGAAAAGATCAAATCATGTGACATTAATAGTGGATAGTTCGGTCAATGTAGAGGTTTCGGCCGAAAGTACAGAAAAAGAATCATAAATATTAAATTTAGATGGGACAAAAAGTAAATCCTACAGGTTTTAGATTAGGCATCATCAAAGGTTGGGACTCCAACTGGTATGGTGGAAAGAATTTCTCAGAGAAATTGATCGAAGACCAAAATATAAGGAAATATATTGATGCCAGGATTCCAAAAGGCGGCATAGCTAAGATTGTGATCGAACGTACTTTGAAACGGATCACACTAACCATCCATACTGCTCGTCCCGGAGTAGTAATAGGAAAAGGCGGTGCTGAAGTTGATAAGATCAAGGAAGAGTTGAAAAAAATCACCGGCAAAGATGTCCAAATCAATATTTTTGAAATAAAAAGGCCTGAAATTGATTCCAAACTAGTAGGAGAAGCAGTAGCGCAACAACTACAAGCTCGTATTTCTTATCGTAGGGCGATGAAACAAGCTATTGCATCGGCATTAAGAGTTGGAGCTCAAGGGATCAAGATAAAAGTTTCTGGTCGTTTAGGTGGGGCTGAAATGGCTAGAACCGAACAATATAAAGAAGGAAGAATTCCGCTTCATACATTACGGGCAGACATTGATTATGCAATTTCTGAAGCCAATACGGTTTATGGTAAGATTGGGATCAAGGTTTGGATTTTCAAGGGCGAAGTTTATGGCAAACGCGATTTGTCTCCAAATATAGGAATGGCCAGTACCACACAAGGCGGTAGCGGTGGCGGAAGTGACAGAAGAAGAAAAAGAGATGATAATAATGCTCCAAGAAGAAGGCGCAGATCATAATTGAATTTCAATAGAAAATAAAGATATAAAATGTTACAGCCTAAAAGAACTAAATTCAGGAAGCAGCAGAAAGGAAGGGTAAAGGGTATTGCACAAAGAGGACATACCATTTCTTTTGGTGAATTTGGAATTAAAACTCTGGAGCCCGGTTGGATTACCAGTCGCCAGATAGAAGCTGCCCGTATTGCGGTAACAAGAGCAATGAAAAGGGAAGGTCAAGTATGGATCAGGATATTTCCTGACAAACCCATCACCAAAAAGCCTGCTGAAGTAAGAATGGGTAAAGGTAAAGGTGCTCCTGAATATTGGGTGGCTCCCATTAGGCCTGGAAGGATTTTGTTTGAATGTGGCGGAATTGATAAAACACTTGCCATGGAAGCGATGCGGTTAGCTGCTCAAAAACTTCCGGTTAGAACCAAATTTATTGTACGGACAGATATCGAGACAGCCATATGAAAAAGTACGAAGAATTGAAAACTTTTACAGTCGAAGAATTACAACAGAGGCTAACGGCTGAACAGGAAAACTTAACAAAGCTAAAATTTGCCCACGCCATATCTCCTATTGAGAATCCGATGAAAATCAGGGAAAATAGGAGATTAATAGCCCGGTTAAAGACTCAGCTTACTATAAAACAAAGCGAAAATAAATAGCTATATGGTGACTAGAAATTTGCGCAAGGAAAGAATTGGCACGGTTGTCAGCAACAAAATGGTAAAATCTATTACCGTTGCCATTAAAAGAAGGGTAAAACACCCTATGTATGGAAAATTTATCGGTAAAACTACCAAGTTGATGGCACATGATGAAAAAAATGAGTGCAACATCGGTGATACCGTGAAAATAATGGAGACGCGCCCATTAAGTAAAAATAAGCGCTGGAGACTAGTAGAAATTATTGAAAGAGCGAAATAGTCATGATACAACAGGAATCCAGATTAAATGTAGCTGATAATAGTGGAGCCAAAGAAGTGCTTTGCATCAGAGTTCTTGGTGGTACCGGAAAAAGGTATGCCTCTGTAGGAGATAAAATTATTGTGACGGTAAAAGCTGCCCTTTCATCAAGTTCCCTTAAAAAAGGCACTGTTTCGAGAGCTGTTGTGGTCCGGACCAAGAAAGAAGTAAGAAGGAAAGACGGCACATATATTCGCTTTGAAGATAATGCTGCAGTTTTGTTGAATCAGAATGATGAGCCAAGGGGTACCCG
>JAEWLI010000080.1 GCA_023393375.1 Bacteroidota bacterium | reverse complement strand
GCTTGGCATATGCGTAAAACTTTTCGAATTCAGTATCAGTAAAGGGCATGATCTGGGCAAGGAATGCATACAAATTCGTCCATGTCCTCAGACTTTTTTTGAACTCATCCTTTTTCTCTTCTTCTTTTAAGGCTTTAAACCGGTCAACAGCCGGATCGGTAAATGCATACAACTGCTTTTGCTCTTTCGCAGTGTTGAGCTTGGTATCGGGATGAAAATACACATTGGCAAGAGCCTCTATTTCATTGTCCCAATATATTTGAAACTGGTCAAGCCTTGCTTTTAGGTCATACAGGTGGTTGATGTCGGTTTCTTCTTTTACGGTAGTGATTTCGAAATAGGGTTGGAATGATTGGAGGATAACATCCCGTTCATTAGCAAAATCCAACACGAAAGTATCTTCCTTTCCGGGACAGGTGCGATTCAATCGAGACAATGTTTGTACCGCCTTAACTCCTGATAATTTCTTGTCCACATACATAGTGTGTAGCAAGGGTTGATCAAACCCTGTTTGGTATTTGTCTGCTACGATCAGGATTTTGTATTCGTTTTTGTCGAAGATGGTCGGCAATTCCTTTTCTCCAAAACCTGTCAATTCGGGTTCTGAAACCCCTTCAGGATAGTTGTCATCTATTATTTTACCAGAAAAGGCCACTAATATCTTTATTTCGTTTTGATAACCTTTTTGCTTGATACATTTGCCAATTTCTTCATAATACCGCTTGGCATGTAATCTTGATCCGCACACTAACATTGCTTTAGCCCGTCCACCTATTTTTTTGGCAACGATTTGCCTAAAATGCTCAATAATGATTTCTGTCTTTTGAGCCAGATTGTGTGGATGGAGTGAAACAAACTTACCGATTGCCTTAGCGGCTTTCTTCTTGTTCAGTTTGGGATCATCTTCAATTGCCTTGGTCAATTTAAAGTACAATTCGTAGGTGGTATAATTCTGCAATACATCCAGAATGAACCCTTCCTCAATGGCTTGACGCATTGAATACAGATGAAACGGCTGTGGTTTCCCTTTTGTATCCTTATGCCCAAACACTTGCAAGGTTTTGTATTTAGGTGTAGCAGTAAAGGCAAAAAACGAGATGTTGTTTTGTTTCCCTCTGGCTAAAGCGGAACGCTCCACCTGCTCCCTGATATAATCATCGGCTGTGTATTCATCCACTTCTTCCATTTCAGCATCCTCCAATGATTTTGCCGCTAATACATCCTTCAATTTCTTGCTGGCTTCTCCACCTTGTGAGCTATGGGCTTCATCTATTATCACTGCATATTTGCGTTCGGGCAGCTCACCCACTTTATCGACTACAAATGGGAACTTCTGTAAAGTTGTGATAATGATATTGGTGCCATATCCCAAAGCATTGGCCAATTGGCTGCTGTCTTTATCTATTTTCTGTACTACACCAGCCTTATGTTCAAATTGGTATATGGTATTCTGCAATTGCTGGTCAAGCACTTTGCGATCTGTTACAACAATGACAGAATCGAAGATTCGTTCATCGAGTGCATTGTGCAGACTTGACAAACGATAGGCTAACCAAGCTATAGAGTTGCTCTTTCCCGAACCTGCTGAGTGTTGGATAAGATAATTAGTGCCTGCACCATCTTGAAGTACATTTTGGCCGACTTCTCTTACCACATCCAATTGATGGTATCGTGGGAAGATAAGTTTTTCCTTTTTATAAACCTTGCCATCCACTTCAATTTCTTCTGTTTGGAGATGGACGAACCTTTGTAGGATTTCCATCCAACTGCCTTTTTGCAGAATGCTTTCCCATAAATAGGCTGTACGATAACCCTGTGGATTGGGAGGATTGCCTTTGCCACTGTTAAAACCTTTGTTGAACGGCAACCAATAAGTTTTGCTCCCGTCAATCTTGGTAGTCATGAATACTTCATCCTGATCTACAGCAAAATGAACTAAAGTGCGTTTTTTGAAAGCAAATAAGAGTTCTTTATTGTCTCTGGTTGTACTGAACTGCCTTAGGGCATGGTCTACATCCTGGCCTGTAAACTGGTTTTTCAATTCCAATGTAGCAACAGGAATTCCGTTCAACGCTAACACCACATCCACAGAATTGCGATTAGATTTACTATAAAAGACCTGACGATAAACTTTTAGATCGTTTTTATTATACAATTCCACTGCATCGGGATTGAGACCTGAGGCTGGTTGGAAGAATGCCAATTGAAAGCGAACCCCATAATCCACAAAGCCATTACGCACCACATCGAGGCTTCCCCTTAATTCCAACTCTTTTACCAAGCGGTGGATTACCCTTTTTTCCACGTCTTTGCCATGGATGGAGGAGATTTTATTCCATTTTTTGGGCTGTGATTTTTGTAAAAATGAAATAACCTCCCTTTCGAAAAGCCCCGTTTCAATAATATAATCGGAAGCGTTGCCCTGAACATAGCCGCCCTGTTCGGTAAGGGATTGTACCAGGGCGGTTTCGAATGTTTTTTCAGTGGTAATGCTCATAATTGTTAAATTATTAAATAGGAAATATTTTGGATATTTTTAGTCTCTATACCTTTAAATGATATCTTATATGGCATTTTATTCAAAGTAAGTAGAAATTCGTCCTTTAATAGAGGTATATCTGGAAATACATGGAAATTTTCATTTATGTTGAGCTGACGTGATAATCTATCTACTATTGATCTAAACATCTGAATATCGCTTTCCCTATTACCAATTTTACCCTCATTGGTCGCTTGATTAGATTTCGAGTATTGATCAAATTCATTATAATCAATTTTTATTTCGCTGAAGACTTTTTCAACTATATCTATGGATAGCTCAAAGTAGTTAATCAAAAAAAGTAGATAATCGTAAAATAAATATCTTATTAATAGATTTAATTCCATTATATCGTCATCATTCGATTTTTTTAATAATACTAAGTTCCTTTTAATAATAGCTGTAACAATTTCTGCAATAACATCTCCAGAAACATCCTTTTGCTCAAATAGGAATGATTTTGATTTTACTTCTACTTTTTTCTGATTGTTTGCACAAATTAATATGCTATGATCCCCAATCCCTAAATCAACTGGTGAAGATTGATTTCTTGCAACATTATCAATAGACCTAAACTTGGTATATCTTACCAATTGCCCCAGCTTAGTAATGAAATCGAGTTTATTTTTTAACATTGGCAATGCGTATAGAACATAATTGCCATTATAGCTTATATCCTGATCTCTACTTAGTCGACGAAGTTGGGAGTGCTGAGAACCATTACTGTTGATCTTAAATTGGAAATGAGGTATAGGACAGCTGGGGTTACCATTGAAAAGAATAGAGGATTTAGTCTGGATCTTTTTAAAACAGGGATTTTTGTACTGCAAGAAAATAGCTTTACCTTCATTACGTCCAGGTAAAGAACAATTTAATGCTACATCATATCCGCCCTTAGGACCTTCTAAATTAATATGAAATCCAGTAGCATATTCTATAGGAAAACTAAATGCCAAATATTCCTTCCAAAAAATGATATTTCCGCCTCTAAGATATTTATTTGCAAAAAAGGCAACTCCAAGATTTAAAATTTCATGTGTGATATTAAGTTCTAATGTTTTTTCCTGCATAAGAATTATAAATTTACTATTTTGACTTTACCCGTGACTACTTCGCTTATCAAGGCGGTGCGGTATTCGGTGAGGAGGTCGATGAGTTTTTGGGTGTTGGAAATTTTATTTTCAATCCTATTAAATTCACCATCACAATAAACTGCAATTGATTTTTGCTCTCCCATTGGAGGAAACGGAATAGTTAAATTCTTTATCACTTCTACTGATAAACCAGGTTGAGCGGCAGAAATTGAATATTGATTTAAATTCATTGACCTCAATAGTTCTCCCAAATAAAAAGGATGATAATTAACCAATGGACTTAATACAACTGCGTGTTCTGATGCCCAGAACCTTCCTTTGGCATATTTAATGTTTCCACAGTAAGCACCTTGTCTTCCAATTAAAATATATTCACCCTCATGTGTAAAATTATCAAAGAAACCACGCAATCCATTTCCGCCATAAACAGGATATTTCTCAATTTCCTTTATTTGTTCTGATACAATATTTTCCCCACTCTTCAAAAAGGAAACATGTTTCAACTTCTTCACCTCCCAATGCTCCGGTACATCACCCAGCCATTCAATACCCGAGGGTTTCATGGGTACATCGGGATTGATGCCTTTGGTCACTGCCTGGTTGATGATGGCGGTTTTTTCCTCCTCGTACAGCTCTATCAGGCGTTTCTTGTTGGCTATCAGTTCGTCTATTTCTGCGGTTTTGCGGTCGAGGTAGGCGGCGATAGCGGTTTGTTCAGTTAAATTTTCTGTAAATGGGATTAATACTTTGGCTATATCTCGTTGAAATAGATTGCCTCTTGCATTTTCAGCTGTATTTGCCCAAAATTGATACTGTGTTTGTTCACTGGATATGATATGATTAAAATATACTGGATTAATTCTATGTTTTAACCTAAATATATTTACAGCAGCATTTACTGTCATAGGTTCAACTACTTTTCTAATTACACAAGATTTCCCAATAGTTGCACCAGTTTTAGCTAATAATACATCACCTTGCTGAACTTGTATTTCAGGAGATTCATCATATTTTTCCAAAGGAATCCTTGTTAAATCCTTTAAAACAAGTTCTCCTTTTTCTGATATGTTTCTAACACCTAAAAGAATAAAGCCATCATCAACGTAATCTTCTGTAGATAAAGCTCTCCATCCTATTCTTCCCCTTATCTCGGCAACATTCTTTATGGGGGTTATTTTCCAATGTTCCGGAATCTCTCCTATCCATTCTATTTTGCTGTCTTTGTATGAATCGTACTTTATCATGAATCAAGAATAGTTTTTTCAGCTACCAATGTTTTTTCCTCCAAAGCCAAAATATCAGCCTTAATTTTAGCCAATGACCTAAGTGGCTTAAATTCATAGAAATACTTAGTGAAATTTATTTCATAGCCTTTCTTAGTCTTGGTATGGTCAATCCAGGCGTTGGGTAAATGCGGTTTTACTTCCCTTGAAAAATAATCTTCTATTGTTTGTGGTACAAGTTTGCCATTAGTATCCTTTTTTAGGAAAGGGATATTTTCATAATCACGTGATGAAGAATCAGACTTGGGACTTCCAACTTTATCCTTCACTACCTTTCCGTTTTCCATTAAAGGTTGTTCCACGGTCACCCGCCAATATCCAAAATACTCATTTGGGAAGATTTTACAGAATTCGTTTTCCTCAAAATTGCCGAATAATTGGGTGATGAATCCTATTCCTTTATCATTTCCATTTTCCGCAATTTGTTTACGTTTGTTACCTAAGCTTCTATCCATTTTTTTCCAGAATAGGTTTTCGCCATTTTTGCTCCCTGTTGCATTGATCAGTTGAACCTTACCTTTGCGTTCATGGCTTTTATGGTTAGTAACAATCCATATATATGTAGAGATGCCTGTGTTATAAAACAGCTGGTCGGGTAGGGCAATAATTGCTTCCAGCCAATCATTCTCGATGATCCACTTCCTGATATTACTTTCACCGCTATCCGCAGAACCGGTAAACAAAGGAGAGCCATTAAATACTATCCCTAATCGAGTTCCACTGGGTTTCATCTTCGAAATCATGTGTTGTAGGAAAAGCAACGATCCATCATTGATACGGGGCAAACCTGCACCAAACCGTCCACTTATACCTTTCTTTTCCGCTTCAGCTTTAATAGTCTTTTCCGCTTTTTTCCAGTCCACACCAAATGGAGGATTGGAAAGCATGTAGTCAAACTTCTCTTCTTCCAAGCCATCCACAGTGAATGTATTGCCAAACTTGATGTTGGCAGGGTTTTGTCCCTTTATCAGCATGTCAGATTTACAGATGGCATAAGATTCCGGATTGATTTCCTGTCCGAACACCTTGAGCTCAGCTTTGGGATTCAGATCTTTGAGATATGCCTCAGCCACAGAAAGCATACCTCCTGTGCCACATGCCGGATCGTACATAGTCTTTACAATTCCCTCTTGCGTCAATACATCACGGTCTTCATTAAAAAGCACATTTACCATTAGTTTGATCACTTCACGAGGTGTAAAATGTTCCCCGGCAGTTTCGTTGGACTGCTCTGCAAACCTTCTTATCAGGTCTTCGAATACATACCCCATGAGCATCGGATCATCTTCCGAAAGGTCAATTTCCTGGAACGATTTCACCACACGAAACAGAATATCCGCTTTAGGATCATCCATTCGGTCTATCTGATCATCAAAACTGAAATACTCAATGATTTCCCTCGCACTGGTGGAGAA
>JAEWLI010000213.1 GCA_023393375.1 Bacteroidota bacterium | reverse complement strand
GATAAGTTTTATTTTGGGGCTAACATAGGCATGGGCATGCTTAGGTATCAAGCTATAAAAAAATACAATGAGTATTTTAATATTTCTTCTGGAGATGTAATTTACCCCGATGAATATCCAGAAGTGGATTTTACAATTGATGAAGTAATGGAGTTGAACGGAATAGGAATAAATGGATCTTTAGGAATTATCTATAGGCCTAATAATATCATTCGATTAGGTGCTTCAATTACTTCTCCCACATTTTACAACTTCAGGGATGAAAGAACAGGCGATTTGTTTGTGGACTATGGCCAATGGTTTGAGGACGAGTATTACGATGATTACGAAATCAATGGAGTTGTGGTGCCTGATACGGCCATTTATAGCGACCTCATTTTGTCTAATTATAGTGTCAGAACCCCTACTAAACTCAGTGGTGGTGTAGCAGTTTTCTTTGGGAAAAGCGGATTTTTAAGTGCTGATATTGATTATTTGAATTATGGAGGAAGCAGGTTTTCATCGAGAGATTTTGAAACAGGGGGAGTAAACACTGATATCAATAATTTTTATCAAAATACAATTAACTATAGAGTGGGTGGCGAGTATCGTGTGAATATTTTCAGGTTACGTGCCGGATATGCAGTAAGCGGAGACCCATATGCCAGTAATACATACGACAGGACTAAAACAACAATATCTGGAGGGGCGGGTATCAGGCTTCAATCTTTTTTCTTTGATCTTGCTTATCAACACTCCGATTTTTCCAACGTTTATTATCCTTATGATGGAGGATTCTTTGGAGCACCAATTGAGGTAAATAATAAAGTAGCAAATCTTTCAGCTACAGTTGGGTTTACTTTCTAAAATAAAAAGAATAAATTTTGGGCCGGTGATTATTCAGATGATTGCCGGCTTCTTTTTTTAAGTATGACTTTTTAAATAGTTCATTAAGGTATTTTTTACCCGTTTATAATTTCTTTTTTCCAGGTTTACCACGATATGTGCTTGGTCGTAAAATACGGATCTTTTACGAAATTTCTCTTTTAGTTCATCAAGTATATTTTCTTTGGTAAAGTTTTTGAACAAAGGGCGTTTATCCATGCCTTTCTCCGACATATTAGTGGCAATTACTTCTAATGAAATATTGATGAACAAACTGATGCCTTGTTGATTAATGAACGTCATATTCTCATGGAAACAAGGAGTGCCACCTCCTGTAGCCATCAGAAAATTCTCATTTTCGAGTGCAATTTTCCTCAATTGTTCAGCCTCAAGTTTGCGGAAATGATCTTCTCCGTGCTCTGAAAAGATTTCTTTGATTGGTTGTCCAGTAACAGCAACTATCTGTTCATCCAAATCGAAAAATGGCAACTCTAACTTAGCTGAAACTTTTCTTCCAAGGTGACTTTTTCCACTGCCCGGCATTCCTATAAAAAATATTTTTGGCATTTTAACTTAGTTTAATCTAACTCTGGGGTCAATTACTGCATATAAAATGTCAACCAGAATATTTACAAAAATAAAAATAATGGCGATGAAGAGGGTAATGCCCATAATGACAGGAAAATCAAGACTTTGGACAGCTTTAATCATTACGAACCCAATACCTTTCCAGTCAAATATATATTCTACAAAGAATGCACCGGTCATTAAGGTAGCAAGCCAACCAGATACTGCTGTTATCACCGGATTTAAGGCATTTTTTAAAGCATGTTTAAAAATGATCCTGTAATATCGCAGTCCTTTGGCATGAGCAGTGCGGATGTAATCCTGAGATAATACGTCCAACATAGAACTTCTGGTAAGCTGAACAATAATGGATAAAGGACGTATCCCTAATGTTAGTGCTGGTAAAATCAGATTCTCCAAATGAAGTTGCTGACCGTATATTGGATGATTTACCCATAATTGTCCAGTTAAGCTCAATCCGGTATAATCTCTGAGGTAATGACCAAAAACCATAGCGATCAGTATACCAGACACAAATGTAGGTGCAGATATTCCCAACACCGAAGTGGAAACCAGAAAATGATCCCAGGTAGTATTTTGCTTAAGTGCAGAGGCAATACCAAAGGTAATTCCTACAATGGTTGCAAATACCATTGCTGTAAAGGCCAGCCAAAATGTTGCACCCATGTTATCGATGATAATATCATAAACAGGTTTATTTGTCTGGAATGACCTGCGGAGAAATGGTTTTTTTAATGTCACCACATTTTCCTCACCCACATTGAAAAGCTTCTTATACTGGTATTTTGCATAATTCTCTTGAGTATTATGATAAACAGCAACCGGGGATAAATCTTTTAAATACAGATACAATTGGACTGATATTGGCCTATCCAGCCCAAAATCCTTGGATATGGCTTCACGAGTAGAAATATCTGATCTTTGTCCGGCCATTAAGGCTACAGGATCGCCTGGAAGAGCATGAAATAGAAAAAACACGACAAATACTACTCCCAGAAGTACAAAAAAACCGTAAGCTAAACGTTTACCTACAAATTTTATCATTTATTGTTAGAAATAATCTGTTTGATTTTCTGTGCATCGGGAGTATCCCTGTGATGCCATTTCCCTATTACTGTTCCTTCATTAAGCAGTATGATTCCTGGATTTGACCTTATCATGGTTTCCAAAACTGTACCATCAGCAAAATAATAGGGTACAGCTAATTGATATTCATGTCTGTAAGCTTCCACAGTTGGCTCATCAGTAGCTGTTAATAGCATCACTTCTACTTCATCTCCTAATTGCTCTACCAGATGTATTATGCGTTTAATGCCATTGTGATTTGAATTCCTGATGTTTTCTGCGATGATCAAAAGTTTAGTGCCTTCAAAAGTTGCTTCAGTATAATCACCTTCGTCGTTCCAAACATTATAATCTGTAATTCGGGGTGCAGCTTTTGGATTTAATAAAACCATTTCTTTGAACGCGTAAGTAGTATCGGCAGGGAATACATCAAAACTATATTCTTTTCCTTCTTTTTCCATAATGTATTTATACCGGTATGGTTCTGAGGGTTTCATATAAGAAGGGATGTGGCCGCCTACATGGTATGGGAGAAAATCGATGTAGGGTAAATGACGAATAGCATATATGGCGATTCCCAAGTTGATCACCAATGCCAGAACCATTACCAGATGAGCTGAGATGTTTTTTAATAAAGGCTTCATCTCGTTTTTCCTGAAAAATATGTAAATACTCAGGATCAACAACACGATGTCCTTTTGAAACGATTGCCATGGTGTGAGAGGAATCACTTCTCCGAAACAGCCACAATCTGTCACCTTTTCGAACCATGCTGAATAAAAGGTGAGGAAAGTAAAGAATATGACCAGCAATAGCAGGATCAACGAGGTGATTTTCATCTTGTAGCCAATCAATAAGGCTATGCCCAGAATAATTTCTAATACGATTACAAATACAGCCAATTCCAGGGCAATAGGGACAAATATTTCAAATATCGATGAAATGTCCTCAGTAAACACTTCAAAATATTCCTTTAATTTGATAGATGTGCCTATGGGATCATTGATTTTCAACAATCCCGAGAAAATGAAAAATATCCCTGTAAAATACCTAATAATATTATCTGCTATTCTCATCATTAGCATAGTTTAACATAATCAGTGAAAATATAGCGTAATTCATGATATCCTGATAGTTTGCCTTTACCCCCTCCGAGATGATTGTTTTTCCCAAATTATCTTCAATTTGTTTAATCCGGTAAATCTTCATCAAAATAATATCAGTAATAGAACTTACCCGCATACTTCGCCAGGCTTCACCGTAATCATGATTTTTATTTTGTAACAAATCCATAGTTTCCTTTACCACTTTATCATAAAGTGGTTCAACTTTCTTAAATCCCAATTCTAATAATGAATTCTCCGGAATTTCCATTTGAATAATGGCAATGATGCAATAATTGACAATACCTACAAACTCAGAACTGATATCATCATCAACCATTTGTCGGCCTTTATCCTGGATAGAACGAATCCTTTTAGCCTTTATATATATTTGATCTGTAATGGAGGGTAATCGTAGAATTCGCCAGGCTGTACCATAATCTAAGGTTTTATTTTTAAATAGTATTTTGCATTTTTCTATTACGCTATTATATTCGTTTATTGTGTTATTTTCCAATTTTTCTCTATATTTTTGTGACTACAGCTTAACCAGGATGTTTTGATTGCGAAAGATAATATTTTTTCCTTAAAGTACACACTCAACTTAAAGGGAAAACTGACACATCTAAGAGAACCGATTGTTATGGGTATTTTAAATGTTACCCCTGATTCTTTTTACGATGGGGGAAACTATCTTTCTCAGGCAAATATACAAAAACGGGCTGAAAAGATGTTGAGTGAGGGGGCTTATCTCATTGATATTGGTGGTTATTCATCAAGACCTGGCGCTAAAGATATATCTACAGCTGAAGAAATCAAAAGGGTGATCGATGGTATAAAATTTGTACTTGAAGTTGATCGGAATGCTTGTATATCAGTAGACACTTTCCGGGCGTCAGTTGCCGAAGCAGCATTAAATGAAGGAGTTTGTATGGTGAATGACATATCAGGTGGAGAACTGGATCACCGGATGTTTGATGTCATAAGTCAATGGAATGTGCCATACGTTATGATGCATATGAGGGGTACTCCACAAGATATGGCAAGCAAAACGGATTATGATGATTTATTATTGGACGTACTGGATTATTTTCAAAATAAAATCAACTTACTCAGAAGCAGGGGCGTTAATGATATTATAATAGATCCTGGATTAGGTTTTGCAAAAAAAGCTGAACAGAGTTTTGAGCTAATCAGAAAATTGTCAGCTTTTCAATTATTGGAATTGCCTGTGATGTTAGGGGTGTCCCGTAAATCCATGATTTATAAAACTTTGGGGATAAACCCAGAGGAAGCTTTAAATGGTACAACCATTTTAAATGTTTTAGGTTTAGTCAATAAAGCTTCCATTTTAAGGGTTCACGATGTAAAAGAGGCGGTTGAGTGTATAAAATTATTTAAATACGTGGTTAATTGATCTTATTATTTAAAATAGGCTTTCTTGAAATCCGATGGGTCGATGTCATCGACATAGTCATGGTAAGCATATTGCTATTCCAGGTTTATAAGTTGATGAAAGGAAGTGTGGCAGTAAGAATTTTCCTTGGTTTCTTGTCTTTATACCTTATCTACTTGGTTGTAAATGCGGTTGAGATGGAATTACTCTCCGCAATATTAGGTCAGTTTATGGGAGTAGGAGTATTGGCAGTAATCATTCTTTTTCAGCAAGAAATAAGAAAATTTTTATTGGTTATTGGTAAAACAACGGTGTTGGAAAGGGAAAGCTTTTTCAAAAATTTTCCATGGAGAAGAGGTGCCAATGACAAGAATTTTAATATCACACCCGTAATCGAAGCTTCCAAAACCCTTGGAGGATCGAACACTGGGGCACTAATTGTATTTTCAAAAAGTTCCGAGCTTAAGTTTTATGCCGAATCTGGCGACCGGATAGATGCCGTTATCTCTAAAAGGTTGTTATTGGCGATATTCAATAAGTATAGTCCGCTACACGATGGTGCAGTGATCATTCATGGCGGAAAAATTAAAGCAGCACGATGTATATTACCTGTAAGTGAGCGCGATGATCTTCCAGCTCAATTTGGGCTTCGTCATAGGGCGGCTATAGGTATGTCTGAAGCCACCGATACATTGGTATTGGTTGTATCTGAAGAAACTGGCCAGTTATCGGTAGTAAGAAACGGCATAATTAATTATAATTTATCCCCTGCCGAGATCCGGAAGAAGGTAAACGAATACTTGTATGAAGATTCATCTTCTGAAGATACAATGGTAGAAACGATAATTAAAGAGGAAATCAAGAAGGGCGATAAAGACAAGGAGAAAAAGGATAAAGAAAAAGCTACTCCCTAACTACACGTCAGGATTCTGTACTGAATCCAATAAATCTTCTACCAATATCTTTATTTCCGCAAACGCTTGTTCGCATGTAGCTGCATCAAGGTCATGCACGTGCCAATAAATGACCTTTTTTTCATAATGAGGATAATCACGGACCAAAGGAGCCTGGTGTTCAGCTTTCTTTAAAGCAATGATCAGATCAGCAGTTTCCAATATTTCTTCATCAATCTGACTGGGAAAACGATTTAAGTCACAGGGCATTACTTCAAAATTTTTTAATGCCATGATTGTATCTGCAGAGATGGGGCCTATATTCTGATATTTAAAAACCTCGGTACCACAAGAAAGTGCTTCCCATAAAATTTTACGTCGCCGAGCCAGATAATTAAAATATATTTCGGCAAACCTGCTGCGATAATAATTTCCTGAACAAATAAATAAGACTCTCTTTTTCATTCGTAGACTATATTCTCTGCAAATATATAACGGTGTATAATGTTTACTATGAAGAAAGGTAAATATGTGATAGCAGGTTAAAGAATTACACTTTTGTACATTATTAATTTTTTTTTAAAAAATATCTCAACCAAACAATAATAAACGATGCTTTAGGTTCAGATTAATGATATACGATAGTTTTAAAAATGAAAAGCCAAACTACCTGCGGGCTTCAGGTTATGGGTAATTTATAAAAATAAAATATTTCAATTTGTAATTTTCCATTTTAATTATCATCTTTGCACTCTTATTTACGGTTGTTGAATTATATATCAATTAACAATATGTCACGGGTTTGTCAGATAACAGGTAAAAGACCAAGAGTGGGTAATAACGTTTCTCACGCAAATAATAAAACCAAGAGGAAGTTTTATCCTAATTTACATAAAAAAAGATTTTATGTGCCGGAAGAGGACAGGTGGATCACGTTGAAAGTATCCTCTACCGCGTTGAGAACTATTAATAAAAACGGCCTTACAGCAGTTATAAAAAAAGCTATAAGTAAAGGCATCTTAAAATAAGAATAAAGATAAAATATACTGATCCATGGCTAAGAAAGGAAATAGAGTTCAGGTAATTTTGGAATGCACCGAGCATAAAAACAGTGGTCTTCCAGGTACATCAAGGTATATCACTACCAAAAACAGGAAGAACACTCCAGGAAGAATGGAATTAAAGAAATTTAATTCTGTGATGAAAAAGTATACTGTTCACAAAGAAATTAAGTAATTATGGCAAAGAAAGTAGTTGCAACCTTAAAGAAAGCCGACGGAAGGAATATAGCCAAAGTTATCCGTGTGGTAAAATCACCTAAAACAGGTGCTTACACGTTCAAGGAAGAGATTGTGCCAGTGGATTTGGTACAACAAACAATATCCAAGAAAAGCTGAGAAATTTTCGATATAGATTAAAGAAAGAACAAAGTCCCTTGCACGGGACTTTTTTGTTATATTTTAGTTTGTAATAAAAACATCCAAGGGCATGGCATTTTTTAATTTTTTTTCTAAAGAAAAGAAGGAATCACTCGACAAAGGCCTCGAAAAAACCAAAGAATCAATTTTTTCAAAACTTGGTCGGGCAACCTTAGGCAAATCAAAAATTGATGAGGAGGTTCTTGATGAACTGGAAGAAGTTCTTATTACCTCCGATGTAGGGGTAACCACAACACTAAAAATCATTGAAAGGGTTGAAGATCGCGTTGCAAAGGACAAATATCTGAATGCAGATGAGCTGGACAGGATACTCAAAGAAGAAATAGCTGCCTTACTGGAAGAGAATAAATCCGATGTTCCAGATGATTTTTATATTCCCGAACAACATAAGCCATATGTGATTATGATCGTGGGGGTCAATGGCGTTGGTAAAACTACAACTATTGGTAAGCTGGCTGCCCAATTTAAAAACAGGGGCAAAAGTGTAATCTTGGGTGCTGCCGATACGTTTCGCGCTGCAGCCGTTGATCAACTAAAACTGTGGGGTGAAAGGGTAGGTGTACCTGTAGTTTCTCATGGCATGAATACAGACCCCGCTTCTGTAGCCTACGATGCTGTTAAGGAAGGAGTAAAACAAAAAGCCGATTTGGTAATAATTGATACTGCAGGCAGACTGCACACCAAAATTAACCTGATGAATGAGCTTACAAAAATAAAAAGGGTAATGCAAAAGTTCGTTCCCGAAGCCCCTCATGAAGTATTATTGGTATTGGATGGAAGTGCGGGTCAAAACTCGCTGATTCAGGCAAGGGAATTTACAAAAGCTACTGAAGTTACTGCCCTGGCAATTACTAAATTGGATGGTACAGCCAAAGGAGGTGTAGTGATAGGGATTTCCGATGAATTTAAAATCCCGGTAAAATATATCGGGGTAGGTGAGAAGGTTGATGATCTTCAAATTTTTAACCGGATCGAATTTGTGGATTCACTTTTTAAAAAATAACATAAAGAGAAGGTGTTTATAACCTTCTCTTTATCAAAGCGTTATAAATGTTTTGTTGTCAATCATTACCTGCGATTATGAAGATTAGCACAAACATTTTAGAAAATATTGGTAATACCCCAATCCTGAGAGTCAATCATATTGATACAGGTCTGTGTCAACTCTATTTAAAACTTGAAAATCAAAACCCCGGTGGGTCCATTAAAGATCGGATTGCACTTTCAATGATAAATGCTGCTGAAAAAGCTGGTAAAATCAAGCCGGGTGATGAAATCATTGAAGCAACAGCAGGTAATACTGGTCTGGGTTTGGCATTGGTGGCAATTATCAAAAATTACCGGTTAACTTTGGTAATACCCGATAAAATGAGTCAGGAGAAGGTTCAAAGGTTGAAAGCCATGGGGGTAAAAATCATTATGACTCGATCTGATGTGGAAAAAGGACACCCGGAGTATTATCAGGATCTCGCCGGGAAAATAGCATCCAAAACCGGTGCCTGGTATATTGATCAGTTTAACAACCCTGCAAATCCCCTGGCTCACGAAACCACTACTGGTCCGGAAATTTGGGATCAAATGAATGGCGATCTCGATGCGGTGGTTGTCGGCGTAGGTTCATCAGGTACTATGACCGGATTGACTTCTTTTTTTAAAAAGGTAAAACCTGATATAGAGATGGTTTTGGCAGATCCACAGGGATCTATTTTAGCAAATTATGTTGAAACTGGGCAGATTTCTAATCAGGCTGGATCATGGCTGGTTGAAGGGATCGGTGAGGATTTTATTCCGTCCATAGCTGATTTCAGCATGGTAAAAAAAGCATATAGCATTTCAGATAAGGAGAGTATTAATGCTGCGCGAAATCTCCTTGTAAATGAAGGCATCTTTGCAGGATCTTCATCCGGAACGCTACTTTCAGCGGCTATAAAATATTGTAAGGAACAAAAATCAACAAAAAAAGTATTGACATTTGTCTGCGATAGCGGCAGCAATTATATCACTAAAATGTACAATGATTTTTGGATGAAAGATCATGGATTGTCTGCTCGTGAGAGATTTGGTGATTTGAGGGATTTTGTATTTAGAAGATATCAAAATAATGAAATTATTGCGTTGGATCCTGATCAAACCTTGCGTAAGGCGTATATCAGCATGAAGGAAAACGGCATCAGCCAGCTACCAGTGGTTGAAAATGATCAGGTAGTTGGTATTGTGGGTGAATCTGATCTTCTCATCGCTTTGGAAAGCAATCATTCAGGATTTAATGTTTGTATAAGGGACATTATGACCAAAAAAGTGATTTCGATCAGTGCACAAGCCACTGAAGAAGAGTTACTAGAAATATTGAAAAAAGATTATGTGGCCATTGTGGAAACTGTAAATGGCGATTTTTATGGTCTTATCACAAAAATTGATTACCTAACATACCTCGAACTAAAACAATTAAAGTCATGAAGCGCCCAGAATTTTCTACAAGAGCCATACATCAGGGGGAAGATCCTAAATTAGGAGAAGGTCAAAGTGGGGATGTCATTTCTCCCATTCATCTTTCTACCACATTTGCAAGAAAAACCCTAGAAATACCCACAGGGGGATATGAATACTCCCGAAGTGGCAATCCTACCCGTCAGGCACTGGAAATGAAACTTGCTGGACTTGAGGATGCCGCCTATGGTCTGGCATTTGCTTCGGGACTTGCGGCAGAAATGACGGTATTATTCTCGTTGATCAATCCTGGGGATGAAATAGTAGCCATTGATGATTTATATGGCGGTACTCGAAGATTATTTAATACTTTTTCCAAATTTGGATTATCGGCAAGATATGAAAACTTTGATCTGCAATCTGATTATAAAATCAATAAAAATACCAGACTGGTATGGATCGAATCTCCTACCAACCCTTTATTGAAACTAGCTGATATTCAGGCTATTAAGAAATCGGCAGGAGATAATGTATTAGTGGTTGTGGATAATACCTTTCTTTCACCCTATTTTCAGAAGCCTTTGAACCTGGGAGCTGATATTGTTTTACATAGTGTTACAAAATATATCGGAGGACATAGCGATGTAGTGGGTGGCGCAGTAATGACCAATCACAAAGACATTTTTGAGAAAATAAAATTTCACCAGAATGCTTTAGGGGCTATTCCTTCTCCATTTGATAGTTATATGACCATGAGAGGGATCAAAACACTTTCAATTCGAATGGAAAAGCATGGCAGTAATGCAATGAAACTTGCTACTTACTTGCAGAATCATGAAAAAATAGAAGTTGTGTTCTACCCAGGGTTAACCAGCCATCCACAATACGATCTGGCAAAGAAACAAATGTCTGGATACGGGGGAATAATTACCTTCAAAGTAAAAGGCGGTTATCAGGAAACTAAAAAATTGCTTGAATCACTAAAGGTGTTTGCTCTTGCTGAAAGCCTAGGTGGTGTGGAGTCATTAATTGAACATCCTGCATCAATGACGCATGCTTCAATTGCAAAAGAAGACAGGGAGAAGATTGGTATCACAGATAATCTTATCCGGATGTCGGTAGGTATAGAAGATGAAAATGACCTGATTGCTGATCTTGAACAGGCTTTTGCAGTTACTTATTCTTAATGTTATTGATACTTTTGTAAATTATGAGTTTGAGAATCCATTGTTTTCAACATGTTGATTTTGAAGGGTTGGGGTGTATCGGTGACTGGATCGCCAGAAATAATCATCAGCTAACATATACCCGATTTTACGAGGAAGGCATCTTGCCCGAACATGATGATATCGATTGGTTGATTATCATGGGTGGGCCTATGGGTGTGTACGATGAAGTAGAATATCCCTGGCTAAACGAGGAAAAAAACTTTATAAAACAAGCCATTACTAAAGGCAAAACTGTACTGGGTATTTGTCTTGGTGCACAATTGATTGCTTCTGCATTAGGTGCCCGAGTATATCCTAATCAAGAGCGTGAAATTGGTTGGTTTCCAGTATTTCTTACAGAAACAGGAAAATCTGACCCCCTCCTGGAAGATTTTGATCATGAATTTTCGGTTTTTCATTGGCATGGTGATACTTTTCAATTGCCGGAAGGTGCTACACATTTAATCAACAGCATTGGTTGTAGTCATCAG
Source organism: Bacteroidota bacterium (assembly GCA_023393375.1). Taxonomy (GTDB): domain Bacteria; phylum Bacteroidota; class Bacteroidia; order Cytophagales; family Cyclobacteriaceae; genus JAEWLI01. The sequence goes on along the minus strand of JAEWLI010000213.1, from coordinate 6,719 downwards.
GCTTTTAGATTGGGAAATAATGTTTTAGGACTACAGTTCCATTTTGAAGTGACGGAATCATCTCTTTTGGAAATGGTGGAAATGGGAAAGGATGAATTACAAAAATCAACTTTTGTACAAACTCAAAATGAAATCCTCGCAAATAAACATCAAATACCTGTAAATAACCGCATGATGGATCAAATCCTTGATCGCCTAATTTCCTGATCCACCGTTAAACATTTTCCCTTTTCCCTTTTTATATATTTATAACCAAAATATATAACTATGAAGATGACAGGAAATAAATATGCTTTAGTTACTGGTGCTACCAGTGGTATAGGCTACGAATTTGCAAGAATATTGGCTGAGAATAAACATAATCTGATACTTGTCGCAAGAGATGAAATCAGATTAAGTGAAGTAGCTAAGGAGTTGAAAAGTAAATATAATGTAGAAACTACCATACTTGCCAAAGATTTGTTTCATCCGGATCAGGCCAAAGAAATTTTCGATTTCACTCAAAATAATGGCATGGAAGTGGATGTATTGATCAATGATGCCGGACAAGGTGAGTGGGGAAAATTTGTCGAAACTGACCTTGAACGGGATTTGGATTTGATTAATTTGAACGTATTGTCATTGGTGTCATTGACAAAATATTACATGAAGCAAATGGTAGCTCGCAACGATGGGAAAATTCTTCAGGTTTCATCATTGCTTTCCAGATACCCGACTCCTTTAATGGCTGTTTATAGTGCAACCAAAGCATTTGTGTTGGCCTTTTCTCAAGCACTCATATACGAGTTGAAAGATACACAGGTAACTATGACAGTGCTTTTACCTGGTGGCACCGATACAGATTTTTTTCATAAATCGGGTTCAGAGCATTCCGTGATTTACAATGAGACGGATCTATCCACTCCGGAAGAAGTGGCAAAAGATGGTTATGAAGCTTTGATGAATGGTGAAAGTAAAATTGTATCCGGATTTAAGAACAAGGCTCAGGATTTAATGAGTAATTTCATGTCGGAGCAAATGAAAGCAGCTACCATGCACAAACAGATGAAAACTAGCAATGAACCTGATAAAAAGAAATCAGCAGAACATGCTGCTTCACAAAGAGAAAGAGAGCGAATAAATAATTAACCAAGGAGTAAAAAGAAACAGAAGGAATAAGACCCGATAACTATCTCAGTTTTATCGGGTCTACTTCTTGCAGATTTTCTGATGATTTTAATCTACCACCCCGAACAGTAGCACCAATCACAATACCCGCACTTACAATTATCAGGTTTTTAATAATATATTGTCCTTCAAGTGTTAAGCCATAAGGGAAAACAGTGAATACTTCATCAGGGAATAAGAATAACGGCATAAATGTGCCGATCATTTGCACATATAAAAGCAATAAAGTAACCCTAAGATAAAGATTAAATAATAGTCCGATACCAATAAGCACCTCCCAAGTAGCCAAAATGATTAGGATTGCCATTTCAGGTAACAGCCCAAATGACATTATTTCAATAGTTCTGGTAGCAAGTTCCTGAGCTGGACTTAGGTCTGGAAAATACTTAAGTGCCCCATACCAAATAAAAATTACTCCGATACTTATTCTAAGCAATTTTATGCCCGAAGCTGCCATCCATTGAGTGACAGCTTTGTCAATTTCATTAAATTTATTTTCAAACACCATGTAATAGAAAAGGTAGATTAAGAAGGCAAATTTAACAACTTCTGAATTAGGATGAGAGTTTTGGGGATTGATCTTTCAATAATTAGTATGTGGCCATTATATTAATTTTTTATCCAAACTTACATGATATAGTGAATATGTTATATTTTATCTCATTATTGCCTGATTATTTCTATCTTTACTTTACTAATTGAAAATTTCATCAATAAATCGAACGGACAATGAAAAAGTGGAAATCATACAGTATATTATTTTTGATAATGTGGTCTACCACCATGACCATTTCTGCTCAAACCACAGAATTACAGCAACTCACTTCCCAGTTAAAGCAACTTATCGAACCGGTACAAACTGGTTCAAGTAGTTACAAAGGGGGAATAGAAGAAATTCAGCCGGGAGTGTTGCGGTATGTTTATGATGAAACTGACAAAAAAGGGGCAGTGATCCAATATGCATATGAATTTAACCTTGCAGATATAGATCCTCATGCAGTACGTGAAGTAACACAGAAAGATGCTATTTACACGGTGCTAGCGGTTCGAAACAAACAAAAGCTGGTAAAAGTATATAAAAATAATGAAGTTCAATCCTATAATGCTGAGGTATCGGTGATAGTAAAAGATATAGAAAGTGCCAGATCGATGAGTGAGACGATAAAAAAAGCCATACCCCATGCTGAAAAAGTGGCTTCTGCCAGATTGAATCTTAAAGATTATGAGTCTACTATAGCATGGATTTGTGAAAATGTAAAAGATGTTTCTCTTGGCACTAAAGTATATAAACAGACTGTAACCCAAGGCAACCATCCAGGTGTTTTGATTTATAAAGAGATAACATCTGACAGCAAATCCTCTAACGAACAAGTATATACTTTCAATTTAGCTGATTTGAACGCACATAGTCTTTCATTTAAAATTTCCGGAAGTAGTTTCACATTGGTGATGGAAACCATGCAAAAAAATAAGTATATAGCTGTTTTAAACAATAATGAAAGTAAGCCATATGTAAATTCTATTTCTATTAACACCAACAATGTAGATGAAGCAAGGGATTTGAAAACCGCACTAACGAAAGCTATTCCATTGGCCGTAGAAAAAGTAAAAGCAGATTTGCCAGTGATATCTAGTGAAAAAGAAGGCTTACAAAAGGCAAGGGATTTAATAACTGATGTGAATGTTGGAGCTAAACAGATATCACAAACTCTGGAGCCAAATTGTGTGTGCACCTTCATTCAAAAAGAAACAGATTCCAAATCCACTACTGTGGAGGAATATAAATATAATTGGATGGATTTTAACCCTAATGCTACTTCTATCGATGTATCAGGCGACAAGATATTTCTGACACTAAAAACCATGGACAGTAAAAAAATGGTGATGCGTAATAGCAACGAAAAATTCAATGGGTATGATCAAACCGTAAAAATACAAATGGCTGATATCGAAAAAGCCAGAAGGGCAAAAGTGGTTATGGATAAAGTGATAGAAAAATGCGGTGAGGCATATAAAACCCCCTTTAACCCTGATCTTAAGAGTGCTATTAATTGGGTATTGGAAAACATAAAAGAAACCACCCTTGATGATGTGACCATTGTCCAGACATTCGAACCTGTCGAATCCGGTAAAAATGATAAATTTAAATTTACAAAGAGAGAGGTAAACAGTAAAGGAAGTGGTGCAGAAGAATTATTTGAGTTTAATCTTGCCAATTTTGATCCCAATAGTTTACAAGTAGAAATAAAAGGGAAATGGTTGTATGTCAGTATGGAAACTGATTACAAAAACAAGATTATCAACTATTATAAAGACGGAAAAATTCAGCCTTATACCAGCAAACTTGATTTTGCTGTAAATGATACTGAAATTGCCAGAAATCTGATAGAAGCTTTGAAGAAAAGTATTAATGGGGTAAAGCCAAAAAGTTAATATTTATGAGCTGCTCTGAAGGATCAAATCTTCAGGGCAGAATCTCCTCTAGGAATACAGTATCTGATTCAATCACCCTTGTGGCACCTAAATACCTTACCGCATAATACGGATTGGTCAGGCTATCAATTTTAATTCCACTCCGGGAAGAGGCATGAATAAAATAAACATTATTTTCTTTATATTGAGAAAGTGCAATGCCAACATGACCTACTGAACTGCTATTTTTGTTTCTCCCTTTAAAAAACACCAAATCGGCTTTTCTGATTTCCGTCTGTTCAATTTTATTGCCATTTGAAAACTGTTCCCTGGATGATCGAGGTATATGAATATCGTGCCGTTTAAAAACATAACAAGTAAATCCTGAACAATCGAATCCAGCCTCATCTATCCCACCATATTTGTAATTAATACCACTTAATTTTTTTGCAAATGAAATAATACTATCAGGAATTATTATCCCGGAATTTATACTGTCTGATGGCTGAGTATGAGAATGGTGGAAACTGTTGGCTGTAATCATCAAATAGATCACTAAAACCACAAAGTAGGTAAATCCTGATCGTAACAGAATAAAAACAGTCTCCTTTAATTGCATCCGTTGAGGTTACAGATTAAACATCATTTTCAGGTTTTTCCAAAGCAACATTTTCATTGACTTGTCAACCTCCAGTTCATTTAACGAAAAAGTAGCCAGAAATTTTATACTTGTTTCTTCTTTGATCTGGTTTTTGATCAGATCAACATCTTTTATGCTGTTTGGCGGAATATCAAATCCTATCAAAAAACTACAACCAACCCTTTTTAGTTCCTCAACGGTTACGGGCAGTTCCAAATGAGCTAAATTGATCAGCGCAATATCGTTAATAGTCATATTCATAGCAGTCAATATATTCCTCAACAATAGCTCCTGTGAGGTAGTGGTAAAAGGACTTTCCGGATGGTTGACCAAAATAATTACATGCTTATTATTTTTACCCATTATACTCAATTCCCGATTGGGGGTTGAAGCAGGTTCTGTTACCTGAAGGACTGTGGCTGATAAGTTGGAATCATTTATCAGATAAATACCTTCATTGATCAACAAGGGCAAAAAGGAATAGTTTTTTGTCATGATTAGATGGTTTTACAATGTTTTTCGGTAATGGGCTAACCGGCTTTCGCGACGAACCAATGCACCGTCATACAATTCTTTTTCAAGGTCATTTTCGGTCACCACTTCTGCTACCTGTAATGGTTTCCGGTCATTACCAATTGCTACGAAAGTGAAAAATGCGGTATTGCTCATATACTTTAAACCTTTTTGAATATCTTCTGCCCATACTTCTATATAAACCTCCATTGAAGTATTAAATGCCCGGGTGATTTGTGCTTGTAAAGTGACTACATTTCCTACAGGAATGGGATGGGTAAAAGTAATATTGTCCACCGATGCAGTTACCACTACATGGTTACAATGTTTCTGGGCAACAATTGCTGACACTATGTCCATCCAGTGCATCAACTTTCCACCCATTAACCCATTCAAAGGATTGGTATCATTCGGGAAAACAATTTCCGTCATGGTTGTCATAGATTCACGAACGTATTTTTTGCTTCTGGTCATGTTTTTTTGTTTTGTTTGGGAAGATTTTACTTGTAAACCTCTTATTTCCACCCATGTTCACCTAAAAGGGGAACAAAACTAAAGTAATCATAATCTTCTTTAATTACTTGATTTTGGCTTTTTTTGGTTAACCTTACCATTTTTTGTTGTGAACTATTGCCTACAGGAATTACCAGCATACCACCTTCATTCAGTTGATCAATCAATGCACTCGGGACCGATGGTGCACCAGCAGTAACTATAATTTTATCATATGGAGCATAACCAGATACACCTTTTGAACCATCACCGTGAATAAATGTGGCCTGATATCCCATTCTTGGTAAAAAGGCTTTTACTTGTTTGTGAAGCTTCAGATTGTATTCGATGGTAAAAACTTTGGCCCCTAATTCTAGTAAAATGCAACACTGATAGCCAGATCCAGTGCCAATCTCAAGGACCTTATCACCCGGTTTAATCTGAAGTAATTCTGTTTGAAAAGCTACTGTATAAGGTTGAGAAATGGTCTGACCTTCTCCAATCGGAAAAGCTTTATCCTGATAGGCATGTTCAAGAAAAGCATTGTCAAAGAAAAAATGCCGCGGCACCTTCATGATGGCCGCCAATACTTTTTTGTCGTGTATCCCCTTCTGTTCTACAGTTTTTACCAGTGCTTTGCGCATTCCTTTATGTCTGTAGCTATCTTCGAACATGCTGTTAGGGTTTAGGTATATACAAAATTAAAACATTAATCCGGAAATTCATCGGCTTTACCACCAAGCTTAATAACCACATCTCCCCTATGATTAAACATGATTAATATCGAAGTCGGTCGTGTTGCAGAAAATTAAAAATGAATCCACCCCTGAGCCTTAATCGGTACTACATTTTCATTTTTGGTTACCAGGTTGATCCCTTTGGACTTTTGCTGTACATACCCTATAAAATGAATATCCGCATGATTTTTCAGTTTGTCATGATCTTTTTGGTTGATGGTAAACAGGAGTTCATAATCTTCCCCTCCATTCATGACGCACGTTGTAGGGTCAATTTTAAATTCTCCAGCAGTGTCAAAAGTTTGTTTGTCGATGGGCAGTTTATCTTCAAAAATATTTATTCCAACTTCTGATTGTTTGCAAATATGCAAAATTTCAGATGCCAACCCATCAGAAATATCGATCATTGAAGTAGGAACTATCTGAAGCTCAGCGAGTTCATGAACGATATCAGTTCTTGCTTCTGGTTTCAGCAGTCTTCCGGCAATATAATCATATCCTTCCAATTTTGGGGTCATATCCGGATTTTGCAAAAAATCCTGTTTTTCTCGTTCCAGCACCTGAAGGCCCAGGTAAGCAGCCCCTAAATCGCCCGTTACACAAACAATATCATTTTCTTGGGCACCTGAGCGATATACCACTTTGGGTTTTTCTACCTGACCAATAGCGGTTATCGATATGATCAGTCCGGAAGCGGATGCAGTGGTATCACCTCCTATCAGATCGACCTTATAATTTTCACACGCAAGTTTTATCCC
>JAEWLI010000155.1 GCA_023393375.1 Bacteroidota bacterium | reverse complement strand
GAACTACACCATTTACGAAAAAATTGGTGATATTAATTATAAACCTACTTCTACCTTAACTTTTGACGAATTTTCCAAGCTTCAGGAAGAAAAAATGGTCAGAAACTATTGGCGTTCACGTTCTCTTGGTTTGGATGGCGATAGCCCTACAAGTGGCAGAAAGCTTATTCCCCCTATACATCTTAGTCCATTGTTTGACAGAATATTTGGCGGAAGTTATGTCGACATCACACCGAATGGATTTGTAAACCTTGATTTTGGTGGTAGGTGGCAACGATTGGACAATCCAGCTATTCCAGTTCGGCAACAAAGAAATGGGGGGTTTGAGTTTGATCAGCAAATCAGCATGAACGTTACAGGCAAGATAGGTGAGAAATTGAGTGTGCTGGCCAATTTTGATAATAATAACTCATTTGAATTTGAGAATGATCTCAAAGTGGAATATACTGGTTTCGATGAAGAAATCATAAAGAAAATAGAATTTGGTAATGTATCCCTGCCATTAAACAATAGTCTTATTTCAGGTGCCCAAAGCTTGTTTGGGGTAAAAACACAATTACAGTTCGGTCGGCTTTATGTAACTGCAGTAGCCTCTACTCAACGGGGTCAAACCGATATGGTTGAAATTGAAAGTGGTGTGCAGGGAAGACAGTTTGAAATAAAGGCATCAGATTATGATGAAAACCGGCACTTTTTCCTGGGACATTTTTTCAGGGATCACTTTGGAATTGATCCGGGACAATGGCTGAGTATAATAACCAATCCACAGAGTGGTGTTAACATTACCCGTCTTGAAGTATATCAGATTAATAGAAACAACAATACAGAAACCCTTAGAAATGTTTTGGCCTTTATGGATTTAGGTGAAGGATCTACTGTTTACAATTCAAATGTAGGTGGTCGAACACCAGGCCCAACAGCTAATAATGCCAACGATCTTTTCCGAAGGATCAAAGAAAATGGAAGTATCAGGAATTTACAATCAGCTGATGCTATATTAAAAGGTGCAGAATACGGAATGGAACAAGGTATCGATTATGAAAAAATGCCATCTGCCCGGAAGCTAAACCCAAGTGAATACACTTTTCATTCTACCCTTGGATATCTCACCTTGTCAAGGCGGCTCATGAGTGATGAAGCATTGGCAGTTGCATTTGAGTATACCTACAACGGCAGAACCTATAAAGTGGGTGAATTATCAGAGGATTATTCTGATTTACCTGAAAATCAAGTGATCTTCTTAAAGTTGTTAAGGCCACTCAGGACCAATCCCGCTGTTCCTACATGGGACTTGATGATGAAAAATATCTATAATCTTAGTGCCAATCAGATTAATCCTGATGGTTTTGAGATGAGAATTATATATCGTGATGATAATACAGGCATTAATAATCCAAGTCTTCATGAGGGAAGTAATACTAAAGATGTGCCACTTATCCAGCTAATGGGCTTAGACCAGTTGAACAGCAGCCTGGTACGTCAGCGGGATGGTAATTTTGACTTTATAGAAGGGGTAACCATCAATAGCAACACAGGACAATTGATCTTTCCTGTTTTGGAACCTTTTGGAAACCATCTGAGAAGACAGTTCAATCAACAGCAAGAAGTCAATCTGATCAATAAATATGTGTATGATACCTTGTATAATACCACAAAAGATGATGCGGCCAGGGAAACTAATAAGAATAAGTTTTACCTGGTAGGAAAATTTCAATCCGGTTCAGCAAGAGAAATTATGCTTCCAGGCATCAATATTTCTGAAAATTCAGTCAGGGTAATGGCGGGTAATACACCTTTATTGGAAGGAATAGATTATAGAGTTGATTATCATATGGGAAAAGTAACCTTGCTCAATGAAGGTGTATTAAATTCAGGAAAGAAAATTGTGATCAGTTATGAGAAAGCCGATTTGTTCAATTTTCAGACAAGAAGCCTTTTAGGAACACGTTTCGACTATCGTTTGCATGATGATTTCAATATTGGGGGTACCATGCTGTATGTCAATGAAAGGGCTATTACTTCCCGTCCTGCAATTGGCAGCGAACCAGCTAGAAACCTTCAGTATGGGTTTGATGTAAATTACAGGGGAGAATCCAGATTTCTTACCAGAATGGTCGATGCCTTGCCATTTCTTTCTACCCGAGAAATGTCGACAATATCTGTAAATGCAGAGTTTGCCCAGTTATTGCCAGGAACATCTAATAAAGTTAATGGTGACGGTACTTCTTACATCGATGATTTTGAGGCAGCTCAAACCCCAATTAATATTGGTAATGATATGAATAGCTGGAAACTGGCAGCTACACCTGAAACAGAAGATAATCGTTATTTTGGTTTGGCCGATGACCTTACCAATGGCCATAGAAGAGCTAAAATAGCATGGTATATTATCGATAATATATTTTATCGCAATGGTGGATCTCAGTACCCTTCCAAAATTCTGCCTAAGGACAAATATAATTATTATGTTGCACCATTTATGCCTGATGAGCTGTGGGATAAATCACCAGAAGAAATCAGGACTTATGAAAGAATTTTTGACGTCGCTTATTTTCCTCATGAAAGAGGGCAGTACAATTACAACCCCAATCTTGATCTAAGCAGAGGGACACCACTATTGACCAACCCAGAATCCAATTGGGGAGGTATTACCAGGGCCATATCCTCAGAGGTGGATTTTGATAAAAACAATATAGAATATATTGAATTTTGGATGATGGATCCATTTGCAACCGCTGATAATGCTAAAGTATTGGATGGTATATTTAATGCAAATAACACTACAGGTGGTCAGGTGTATTTTAACCTGGGCAATATTTCAGAAGATGTAATTAAGGATAAACGTCATGGATTTGAACATGGTCTTCCATCTGAAAATCCCCCGGATCCCACCAAATTTAATACTACAGATTGGGGACGGGTAACTACCCAGCAATACCTGACCAATGCTTTTGACAATTCCCCAGAAGCCAGACAAAACCAGGATGTAGGTTTGGATGGTTTAGGAGATGTGGATGAAAAGAATCACCCCGGTTACCCGGCCAATATTAGGGCTTTAGCTGACCCTTCAGCAGATAACTTTAACTACTATTTAGGAGATGATCATGACCAGGCCGATAGGAAAATCCTGGAAAGATATAAAAATTATAATGGAATGGAAGGAAATTCCCCGGTTTCAGGAAGTCGTGGAAGTTCTAATTTACCCGATAATGAAGATTTAAACAAAGATAATATTATCAGCGACCTGGAAGAGTATTACGAATATAAACTGGACCTGGATCCATCAAAAATGGAAATTGGCCAGAACTATATTGTGGATAAAAAAGAAGTAATTAAAAATGTGGAAGGCAGCGATAACATCAATGTAAACTGGTATTTGGTCAGAATTCCCATTCGTGAGCCTGAAAATAAATATGGTAATATCCAGGGTTTTAAATCTATCCGGTTTATGAGAATGTACCTAACCGGATTCTCCCAACCGGTAGTATTGAGGATGGCTAAGATGCAATTGGTAGGATCGCAATGGCGCAAATTTGATAAGACTTTAAAAGAAGGTGATTTTAGAAATACGCCTGAGACCAATTTGGATAACATGACCGTTTCTGTGGTAAATGTAGAGGAAAACGGACCTAGTAGAGGCCAAGACAACAAAATTCCATATTTGAAGCCTCCTGGTATTCGTCAGGATCAGGATGTTACTTCACCCATCAACAAATTATTGAATGAGCAATCTTTGCAAATCTGTGTAGAAAATCTTGAAGACAGGGACAGCCGGGCGGTTTATAAGAATGTAAGTTACGATCTGGTGAATTACGGTCGTATCAAGATGTATCTTCATGCTCAAAGTGAAACTGCTCGGGATGGTCAGGTTTCAGCCTTTTTAAGGATAGGCTCTGATTTTAAAGAAAACTATTATGAAATTGAGGTGCCCTTAAAAATCACGCCACCAGGTCCTAATCAGACTGAAGAATCTATTTGGCCTGATTCAAACCATATTGATCTCTCTCTCGAAAAGCTTCAGGAGATAAAATCGACCCGTAACCGGTTAACAGGAAAATATTCATCAGGGGGAGATGAAAATACAACCACCCTTTCTTATTCTCAGCAGTTCGACAAATATAAAATTACTGTAGTGGGCAATCCCAAACTCAACGATGTACAAACCATCATGATCGGTGTGAAAAACCCAGATATTGGACAGATAGATGATCAGGCTTCAAAATCTGTATGTATATGGGCAAATGAATTAAGGGTTTCGAATTTCAATGCACAACCAGGATGGGCTGCCAATGCCAGAATAAGTACTAAACTGGCCGATTTCGCAAACGTAACGGCTTCTACCAGATATACTTCTTTTGGTTTTGGGGGTGTGCATCAGCGAATTGCTGATCGATCACGCGAACAGATCATGGAATATGATGTATCGGCTAATGTGAATGTGGATAAATTACTTCCTGGTAATACCGGAATTAAGGTTCCCATGTATGTGAGTTATGAAAACAGCAGGATCACACCACAATATGATCCAAGAGACCCGGATATTTTATTGTCCACAGCTTTATCTTCTTACACTTCCAATGAAGATAGGGGGGACTACCGCAAAATGGCAGAAACTAATATAGTCAGAAGAAGCATTAATTTTACAAATGTCAGGAAAGAGAAAGTAAATGAAGACGCTAAACAACATTTTTATGACATCGAAAACTTGTCTTTTTCGTATGCATACAGCGACATCAACGAAAGTGGATTTAGCAGAGAGACATATTTATATAAATCTTACAGAGGAAGTGTCGCCTATACCTATAATCCGGAACCTATATTTTATGAACCTTTTAAAAATTTTGGTATACTAAAATCACCTTATCTCCGCCTGCTCAGAGATTTCAATTTTTCTTTAATGCCTAGTAGTATTACCGTAAGGGCAGATCTGGACCGGCAATTTCAGAAAATACAATTGAGAAACAGTGATCTTTCTACAGATGGCATTCTACCTACCTATGAAAAATATTTTTACTTCAACAGGTATTACAATCTTAGATGGAATATTTCCAGAAACCTGGTATTTGATTACTCGGCCAGGGCAAATGCTGTGATTGATGAAGATGAAGGTGAAATTACTTCCGAAGTAAGGAAACAAATCAGACAAAATTTTCAGAATTTGGGCAGAATGAGGACCTTCAGTCAGACTGTTGGATTGAATTATAAAGTGCCTTTGGATAAATTACCACTGACTGATTGGGCATCTGCTGAATTGTTATACTCCGGAGGGTATACATGGACCGGCGAAACGGCTATATCAGATACCATCTCTTTTGGCAATATGCTTCAGAATAACAGGGAGCGCAGGATCACCAGTGCTTTGGATATGGTGAAACTATATAACAAAGTTAAATTCCTTAAGGATATCAATACACCTACTAGAAGAAGGCCAACCTCTGGGCCAACTGCAAGCCAGGATACAGTACCTCTGCAACCAGAGTTTAAATTCCTGAAAGGATTAGCTAGAATGGCAATGTCCTTGAGAAGGGTTAATGTGACTTACGGTTTGACAGAAGGAACAATTTTGCCGGGATACAATAAAACACCTTTCTTATTTGGACTTGACAGCAGTTTTAACACCCCTGGATGGAAATTCCTGACGGGAAGCCAGGATCCATCTATCCGCCGCAAAGCAGCAGATGGTGGGTGGTTGGTCCATAATCCCTATATGACTACACCTTTTAGCCAGGTTCGGAATGAAGACCTGAATATTACAGGTACTTTGGAACCGATGAAAGATCTGAGGATACAAATTAATTTTAAAAAGAATAAATCGGAAAATTATCAGGAAATCTTCAGGGTGGATGATGTAACTGGTGAGTTTCAGTCATTGACACCATTCAGAGGAGGAGGATATTCGATATCATTCTTCTCCTTAAAAACGGCATTTTCTAAAGACAATGCCAATAATGAGTCAAAGGTATTCGAACAATTTTATCAAAATAGGGATATAGTTAGAAACAGATTGGCTAACTTGAATACTTCTGGTGAATATACCAATAAAATGCAGGATGTATTAATCCCCGCATTTATAGCTGCTTATTCTGGGAAAGATGCTTCTGATGTGAGTTTATCACCATTTCCCCGTTTCCCAATGCCAAACTGGCGATTGGATTATAGGGGCCTTACGAACATAGGCAATTTAAAGGATGTATTTTCTTCCATTAGTATATCACATGCTTATTCATCTGATTTCAGGGTCAATAATTTCTCCTCGTCACTTGATTACACGAATCCAAATCTCGAATTAACCCAAAAATTAGAAGATTATTCTTTGGCTACCCCAAATGAAGAAGGCCGTTTGGTGCCGTTGTATGTAGTAGGACAAGTGGTAATCACGGAGAGGTTTGCTCCCTTGGTGGGTGTAAATGTCGCCACACGGAGCAGGATACAAGCCCGAGCAGATTATAATCAGGAACGGAGCATAAGTCTTCAAATTTCTAATGGCAACATCACTGAACTAAAAAGTCATGATATGACCTTTTCATTTGGTTTTACAAAAGCAAAAATGAAGCTTCCTTTTAAAGTAGACGGTGAGACGCTTGTTTTAAATAATGATGTTACCTTTAAATGTGATTTTACAATCAGGAATACCCGTACCATACAGAGAAAATTGGTAGAAACTGATTCATTGAGCAGCGATGTGAGAAGTGATAATATTATAACCAGTGGGAATATTAATTTCCAATTGAGACCAACCCTGAGTTATGTCCTGAATGAAAGGTTGAACCTAACTGCATATTTTGAAAGGAACATTAATGAACCATTGATTTCCAGTTCATTCCCCCGCAGAACTACTGCTTTTGGTATTCAGGTACGTTTTAGTCTGGCACAATAAAACCTCTTTTTTAACCGGGTTTTTAAAAAAAAATGTATTTTTGGAAAAATTAAACTTATTCTAAAATGAACATACCTGAACAGCTTAAATATACAAGTGATCACGAATGGGTTAAGCTTGCTGTAGATGAAGAAATCGACGGAATGCCTGTGGCTTATGTTGGTATAACCGATTTCGCTCAGCATGAGTTGGGTGATATCGTATTTATTGAAATAGAAACTGAAGGTGAAGAACTGCAGCAAGGAGCTATATTTGGTGCTGTTGAAGCGGTGAAAACGGTTTCTGATCTTTTTATGCCTTTGAGTGGAAAAGTACTGGAAAAAAATACTGCTCTGGAGGATGAACCTGAAATTGTAAATAATGATCCTTATAACAATGGATGGATGATTAAAATTGCAATTTCTGATCCAGCACAAATTGAAGGTTTATTAGATGCCAAAGGGTATGAAGCAGAAATAGGTAATTAAAACAATTGAGAAATAAATTGGTTTGAAATTTGTAAAAGGAACTATTTAATCTTTAACAAGGTTTTAATAGCACACTTTCTTTTGAATATTTATTCTTAATAGATATTAATTTTCGTAGAGAATCGTTTTATAAAACAGGAAGTTTTGTACATTTGTATAAATTGATAAACAGAAAAAAATATGGAACTAAAGAAGAAGCCAGAAGCTGATTTAAGAAAAAAATCAGGATTGTTTTTCAACATTGGCCTGGTAATTAGTTTGGCTTTGGTGATCACTGCTTTCGAATGGCCTTTTTATGATGACCAAAGCGTGGTAGACCTTGGAGGTACGAACGAACAGTTCGAGGACATTATGGATATTCCACCAACTGAACAACCACCACCACCACCACCAAAAATTCAGCAACCTGAAGTAATAGAGGTTCCTGATGATGAAGAAATTGAAGAAGAAATTGAATTTGATCTTGACATTGAAGCTACAGAAGAGACTGTAATTGAAGAAATAGTTTTTGAAGCGGCTCCTGAAGAAGAAGTTGCAGAAGAAGTATTTACTATCGTTGAAGATCAGCCTGAACCAACAGGGGGAATGCAAGCCTTCTATCAATATGTACAAAAAGAACTCAATTATCCTGCCCAGGCAAGACGTATGGGTATTGAAGGTAAAGTTTATGTACAATTTGTAGTTGATAAAGATGGATCCATCAATGAAGTTACTGCGATCAAAGGTATTGGTGCCGGTTGTGATGAAGAAGCAGTTAGAGTTTTAAAACAAGCTCCTAAATGGAAACCTGGTAAGCAAAGAGGTAGGGCGGTTAAAGTGCGAATGATTTTGCCAATTACCTTTAAGCTAGGATAAAAAATAATATATTAATCAAATAAGATGAAAAGCCCCAACCTCGGGGCTTTTTTTGTGCCCAATCATCGGCAACTTACTAAATGTCAATTGGATTTTCTAATGTACTAAGAATAAAAGTTGAATATTTACTTTATATATCATCACCGGTAAATAAAAATCAACTATAAAACTCTTGTAACGTATATATCAATATAATCAATTCATTAATTATATATTGAAAAAATAAAATAATCGCTTATTGAGGATGGGTTTCTGAGCTGGTAGTTTCAAAATTTTAAGATGATGAAAACGAAAACAGTATCATTAAAAAAGAGACCTTTCTCCCCTGCTAATAACCCGGAAGAAAGATCCCGGTTTCTGGACACAAATCCCGAAACATCTTTAAATCAGTTGTCAAACGATGCAGCTTTAATGTCAGAAATGATAAAATATAAAGCTGAAAGAACTAAGAATGCCAAAAAGCAAAGATTTTTATTTCAAACCATTGGCTTATGTATTAGTCTTCTAATGGTAATTGCAGCATTTGAATGGAAGTTTTATGACGATCCCAAAACAGTATTGGCCATTGGAGAACATGACAGGAATGACGAAATCCTCGATGTTCCTGTTACAGAGCAACCACCCCCACCGGCACCAATCATACAACAACCGCAGATTGTTGAAGTAGCCAATGAGGAAGAAATTGTGGAGGAAATCAAATTTACGCTCGATATTGAAGCCAATGAAGAGACAAAAATTGAATTTCCTGTTGCAATAGAAATGATCGGTGAACCTCCTGCTGAAGAAAAACCGGAAGAAATTTTTACCATTGTAGAGAATCAACCAGAACCCGTAGGAGGATACACAGCATTTTATGGGTTTGTTTCCGAACGATTAAAATATCCATCAGCTGCCTCGCGGTCTAATATTGAAGGGAAAGTATTTGTGCAGTTTGTGGTAGAGAAGGATGGATCACTGACTGATGTTCAGGTAGTGAAAGGCATAGGATTCGGTTGTGATGAAGAAGCTGTCAGGGTAATTAATACAGCACCGAATTGGGCACCTGGAAAGCAGCGTGGAAAACCTGTCAGGGTTAGAATGATTCTTCCAATCCACTTTAAATTGGTACAAAGATTTTAATAGACGGGGTAATAAAAGGAACAGATTTTCTACAAGACATTTAAAATTTGTTCCTTTATCTTTTCAAGTTCTTCCTTCATTTGTACCACTATTCTTTGTATTCCGGCATGATTTGCTTTGGAACCGATAGTATTAATCTCTCTTCCTAATTCCTGGGATACAAAGCCCAATTTTTTGCCATGTGCCCCGCTTTCATTGAGTGCTTTTTTGAAATAATCCAAATGACTGGTCAGTCTAACTTTCTCTTCCTGAAAATCCAGTTTTTCAATGTAATAGATCAGCTCTTGTTCAAATCGGTCTTTATTGAATTCATTGTCATTGATCAATTCCCGCAATGCAGATCTTAATTTTGCCTTGATCGCATCCAGGCGTTCATGTTCAAATTGATCTATCTGTATTTGCAGCGAAATTATCTGCTCTATATACTCACTCACCTTAAGTTGAAGAGCTTTTCCTTCATTCATTCTGAATTTTTCACACTCATCCAGTGCTTGGATCAAAGTTTTTTTCATCAGTTGAAAATCTTCCTCGATCGAATTTTCACTGATTTCAGGTACTATTACATCGGGAGATTGTAAGGCCAGTTTGAACAGCTCCTCTTTTGAGGCAGATACCTTGGTGGCCAGGTCATTGTAAAGGCTGTAATAAGCATTAAAAAGCCCTTGATTAATGTTTATTTTGGGCGTATCTACATTCTTTCTTACAAACTCAATATTCAAATTGATTTTTCCTCTGTCCAACCTTTCGCTCACAATATTTCTGATTTCTATTTCTTTTTCAGCAAATGCCTTTGGTATCTTTATCTGGGCATCGAAAAATTTTGAATTGAGTGATTTAATTTCCACAGAAATCAGCACATCAGGAGTGTCAAGTACTGCATTTCCGTAGCCGGTCATTGATTTCATCATAATGTATTATTTTAAAAATAAGGCAGGCCGAAGATTTGATGCTCAAATCCCATTTTATTATACAGAGTAGCCTCCTGTTAACAAAAATAATATAAATTCTTGAAGTACAGTACGAATTTTAAAAATCATAACCTAGGGTAAAATAATACTTAGGGCTTTTTACCACATAATCTTCTATTGGATAAGCCATATCAAATTTTACATAATAACCTAATAATACAGTTCTTGCACCAAACCCATAACTGGAGAGCCAGGGATTTCTAAAATTCTTAAGTTTGACTTCAAATGGTCCTCCTACGATTGTTTCAGTATTGATACTATTTTCAGTTGCAAAAGGTGAGTTGCCTGTCCATGCTGAACCAATATCATAAAACGCGATAAACTGAAGATTCCTAAAGAAATTTGAGGCAATTGGCCCTTTGTACAAAACCCTTAGGAGGGGAAGTCGCAATTCAGCGTTGAACAACATGACGTTATTGCCATTAAAAGCGTTATAATTAAAACCCCGAAGGCTGGTAACATATTCAAGAAACAATATGTTGCTGTTATTGACAAACTGCTGAATATCTAAAGGATACCTTTCGTTGCTGGTTACAGTTCTTTCTGTTTTATTGAAAATCCAGTTGTCCATTCCGCCTAACATATAGGTTTGTTTGTTAGCACCAAGATACCTGCCGTAATAAAACCTTGTTGCAAAAACAAGTTCTCTGTAAATTTTCTGATAATT
>JAEWLI010000131.1 GCA_023393375.1 Bacteroidota bacterium | reverse complement strand
ATAAATTGTTCTACACGACCATCCTCCTGCTGTGCCATAGTATTGTCGTTCTTATCTGTCATTACATTTTCATCCTGCCGAAATGCAGTACCATCTTCCACTTCTACATTATTATCTGCTAATACCCAGATTAGCACTAATACCACTACTATACCCAATATCCAAGGCCAAATAGTGCGTTTTTTTCTTTTTTCAATTGGTATCTCTGCCATAATTGTAATTTTTAATCAAACAATAGTTCTTTATTTAGTAAACTCGCATTAAGGAGATATGTTATTGCGTATTTGAATCGAAAGGTTAAAATATATATAAATAAAGGCTTATTTATTTTAAAATTTGATTCATTATAAGGTTACAAAGAACTCTTTTATAAATATTGATTTAACTGTAGGTTTATTTTTCTTTATTAAAAAAAACTTTCCATTCTCTTGTAAAAAATAATTATCATACTATCTTTGAGGCATTATTATGAAACTACAATTAATACATATTGGCTGGTGGCGTCATTTAAAGGTAAATGAACAGCAGTAATATGTTTTATGTAAAAATATTGCAAAGGCTTGCTGTTCAACGGCAGGCCTTTTTTAGTTTACTTTAATAATATAAATGTGATGTCTAATTTTTACTAATGCAATATCCAATTTTTGATCTATGAAAACCTACTACCTCAAATCGAATAATATCAGGGTGTTATCAGATACCCTTACACCAGTTAGCATCTACCTGAATGTGCGTGATAAGTTTGCCAATAGCATTTTATTGGAAAGCTCAGATTATCACGGCATGGAAAACAGTTTTTCCTATATCTGTTTCGAGCCTATTTCCACATTTTCCTTGAAAGGGTTGACAGCAAATATATCCTATCCTGATGGGCATAAAGATACCGTTTTATTGGATTCTAAAAAGGAAGCCCTTGTGCTTTTAAAAGATTATGCGTCTGCATTTGTTAATGAACCGAGCACCTTCAAGTTCATAAATAACGGACTATTTGGATATATGGCTTATGATGCAGTAGAGTATTTTGAAGAAATCGACTTCACCGAAAATGAGGAATCCGGGTATGAAATCCCGGAAATATACTATTCTGTATATAAATATGTGATTGCAGTCGATCATTTTAAAAATGAGTTATACCTTTTCGAACATAGTCTGGAAGGAATAGATGAAGAAAGTAAAATTGACGCCATTCTTACCCTCATCAAGTCAAGAAACTATCCTACATATCCTTTTATGGCCAATGGATCGGAAAAGAGCAATTACACGGATGATGAATTTATTGAAATAGTGAAAAAAGGTGTCGCCCACTGCAACCGGGGAGATGTGATTCAGATCGTACTTTCAAGACGGTTTCAAACGGCTTTCCATGGCGACGAATTTAATGTATACCGTATATTGAGATCAATTAATCCTTCTCCCTACCTCTTTTATTTCGATTATGGTAATTTTAAAATTTTCGGATCTTCACCGGAAGCTCAGATTCAGATAAAAGATCAAAAAGCGAGCATATTTCCTATAGCGGGCACTTTCAAGCGGACTGGTAACGATAAAGAGGATATGGAGCTGGCAAAAAAACTCTCTAACGACCCTAAAGAGATTGCGGAACATGTGATGCTTGTGGATCTGGCGAGAAATGACCTCAGCCGCAACAGTTATGATGTAGAGGTAGAAACTTTTAAAGAAGTACAATATTACTCCCATGTCATTCACCTGGTGTCGAAAGTAAGCGGACATTTAACAGAAGAAATATCCCCCGTTCAGTTGGTGGCAGATACTTTTCCTGCTGGTACTTTATCGGGTGCTCCCAAATATATGGCCATGCAATTGATCAATAAATATGAAAATGTAAGAAGAGGCTTTTACGGAGGTGCAATAGGTTTTATGGGCTTTAATGGGGATTTTAACCATGCCATCATGATCAGGTCGTTTTTAAGTAAAAACAGCACATTGTATTTTCAGGCTGGGGCAGGTGTAGTGTCACAGTCAGTTCCTTCAAGTGAATTGCAGGAAGTAAACAATAAATTGGCTGCCCTTAGAAAAGCCCTTGAATTGGCAGGAACATTAATTGATTAAAAGAATCAAACCGGTTTTATAATTTATAGCAAATGAAAATATTAGTATTCGATAATTACGATTCATTTACCTACAACCTGGTTCATATGATCAGAGAATTGGGGTTTGGTGATAATCTGGATGTCAGGCGCAACGACAAAATTACGCTTGAAGAAGTTGACGCATATCAAAAGATTTTATTATCTCCAGGCCCTGGAATTCCTTCAGAAGCAGGAATTATGCAGAAATTGATCAACAGGTATGCGGCTGAAAAAAGCATTTTAGGCGTTTGTTTAGGACATCAGGGAATTGCAGAAGTATTTGGTGCAAAACTTTTAAACATGCCAAAAGTACTGCATGGTGTTGCTACCAAAACTAATGTGATCAATAATGACGAACCTCTTTTTGCAGATGTTCCCAAAAACTTTTTGACTTGCCGGTATCATTCTTGGACAGTAATTCCTGAAACGGTAAATGGTCAGTTGGAAATTACAGCTAATGATGAAGATGGAAATGTACTGGCTTTAAGGCATAAACAGTATGATGTAAGAGGGGTGCAGTTTCACCCGGAATCCATTCTCACTGAACATGGAAAAAAAATGATTGAAAACTGGTTAAACCTTAAATGAATTAATTTAGGCAGCACAAAGCAGAAAAAATGAAAGACATCCTTAACAACCTATTTGAACACAGATCCCTTGACAAACAAACAGCCAAGGAAATCCTTAAAAATTTAACACAAGGTAAATATAACTCCAGCCAGGTAGCAGCTTTTCTCACGGTATATCTGATGAGGAGCATTACAGTAGAAGAGCTGGCTGGCTTTCGGGAAGCCATGCTGGAATTGTGTATTCCGGTAAACCTGAAAGATTATGATGTGATAGATTTATGCGGTACCGGTGGTGATGGAAAAGACACATTTAATATTTCCACATTGGCTTCTTTTATTGTAGCTGGTGCAGGTCAGCGGGTAGCCAAACATGGCAACAACAGTGTGTCATCAGTTTGTGGGTCTTCCAATGTTTTGGCTTTTTTTGGTTATGAATTTACCAATGATGAAACCAGGATTAGACAAAGTGTTGAGGAAGCTGGCATATGCTTTTTGCATGCACCTCTTTTTCATCCTGCCATGAAAAATGTAGCACCTATCAGGAAAGAACTTGCGGTAAAAACCTTTTTTAATATCCTGGGGCCAATGGTTAACCCGGCATTTCCCAATAAACAATTGGTAGGTGTATTCAGTCTTGATCTGGCCCGTTTATATAGTTATCTATATCAAAGACTTGATAAAAAGTTCGTCATTTTACATGCATTGGATGGCTACGACGAAATTTCCCTTACGGGAGGGTTTAAAATAATTGACAATCAGGGTGAACGGATAATTTACCCGGAAGAATTAGGTATGTCGACAGTAAGTCCAGAAGAATTATATGGTGGAAGTACAGTGGAAGAAGCGGCAAAAATTTTTATCAATATTCTGGAGGGAAATGGTACGGAAGCACAAAATCAGGCGGTAATTGCAAATGCAGCTATGGCATTGCATTGTGGCAAGGATAAATCGTCATTAAGTGACTCGATTGAAATAGCTCGTGAAGCATTAAAATCAGGAAAAGCATTGAATACTTTCAAACAATTAATCAAATTAAGCCAAAATTAGGTCTATACTATCTAAAGAGCATGAATATACTTGAAAAAATAGTTGCCCAAAAACAAAAAGAAGTTGCCGAAAAGAAAAGCTTGTTCCCGGTGAAATTGCTGGAGCAAAGTATATACTTTAATACGAAGACGGTTTCTTTAAAAAAGTACCTGTTGCGCCAGGACCGTCAAGGAATTATTGCAGAAATAAAAAGAAAATCACCTTCCCGTGGTTTGATTAATGCCGATGTTTCTATTGAAAGAACTTCTATTGGTTATATGCAGGCCGGAGCAAGTGCGCTCTCTGTTCTCACTGATAAAGAATTTTTCGGCGGTTCAAATGAAGACCTGACCACTGCCCGAAAGTTTAATTTTTGTCCGATTCTCAGGAAAGAATTTATTATTGATGAATACCAGATTGTGGAAGCCAAATCCATTGGTGCTGATGCTATCTTATTGATTGCAGGAGTAATACCACCTGCCAAGCTTTTTTCATTGTCACAATTTGCCCATTCTTTAGGCCTCGAAGTTTTGATGGAAGTGCATGATGAAGAAGAATTAAAGCTCAATTTACATGAATTTCTGGATATTGTGGGAGTAAACAATCGTAATCTAAAGACTTTCGAAGTAAATGTGGAAACATCCATAACACTTAGCTCCAGGATTCCAGATCATTTTGTGAAAATCTCGGAAAGTGGCATTGACAATCCGGAAACCATCGTAAAACTGAGGGGATACGGCTTTAAGGGATTTTTGATGGGAGAATATTTTATGAAGTACAATCGCCCTGAGAAAAAATGTGCTGAATTTATTGATGCGTTAAAGCGACTTCGATTAAAAGAACAACCGATAATCTAATGGACTACAAACTGAAGGTTTGCGGAATGAAAGATCCTGGGAATATACGGGAGGTAGTGGAGATTGGTCCGGACTATTTGGGATTCATCTTTTACCAATTATCCCCAAGATATTTCGACATTCATTCAGATCCTGAAACAATCAGAAATATTCCGGCTCACATTCAGAAGATCGGTGTATTTGTAAATGAGCATCCGGAAGTGATCATTTCATTGGCTGAAAAATTTCAACTACAGGGCATTCAATTACATGGAAATGAAACACTTGAAGTTTGCAGATTAATAAAATTGGCTGGATATATTACTATCAAAGCTTTTGCAATCGATAATAATACAGATTTTAGCGAGCTGAAAGAATTTGAAGATGTAGTAGATTATTATTTATTTGACACCAAAACACCGCTATTTGGGGGATCGGGCAAAACGTTTGACTGGCAGATACTAAATAATTATCACATTCAAAAGCCATATTTCCTAAGTGGGGGTATCAGCCTTGAGCATGCTGGGGTGATTCGAAATTTAACTGGTTATCCAATACATGCTATTGACATCAATAGCCGGTTTGAAATTCAACCAGGTTTGAAGGATGTGGAAAAAATAAAAGATTTTAAAGAAAAACTGCGTGGAAAGTTCACGACATAATTATTTGATAAATCGATCATGAACAAATATGAAGTAAATGACAGGGGCTATTACGGAAATTTCGGCGGAGCTTATATCCCGGAAATGCTATACCCTAATGTAGAAGAACTGAAAGAAAATTATCTGAAAATAATCAATAGCCATACATTTCAGGATGAGTACAAATACCTGCTCAGGCATTATGTTGGTCGTCCCACACCTTTGTATCCCGCACCTCGGCTTTCAGTCAGATATCATGCACAAATATTTCTGAAGCGGGAAGACCTTACCCATACAGGTTCTCATAAAATCAACAATACCATTGGTCAGATTATTTTAGCGAAAGCTTTAGGAAAAAAAAGGATCATTGCCGAGACAGGAGCCGGTCAGCATGGTGTAGCCACAGCTACGGTATGTGCTTTGATGGGCATGGAATGTACGGTGTTTATGGGGAAAATAGACATGGAAAGACAACGGCCTAATGTGGAACGGATGAAGATCCTGGGGGCTGAGGTGATCCCTGCACTGAGTGGCAGCCAGACGCTGAAGGATGCAACCAACGAAGCCATTAGAAGCTGGATCAATCAACCTGATGGCACCCATTATATCATTGGGTCAGTGATTGGCCCTCATCCTTACCCCGATATGGTAGCCCGGTTCCAGTCTGTGATCAGTGAAGAAATGAAAACACAATTAAAAGAACATACCGGCAAAGAGAATCCGGATTATATCCTGGCTTGTGTAGGAGGTGGAAGCAATGCCGCAGGTGCATTTTATCATTATTTAAATCAGGAAGAAGTTAAATTGATTGCCGTAGAAGCAGCGGGTAAAGGAATTGATTCAGGAGAATCAGCTGCTACCACAGTATTGGGTAAAATAGGTGTACTTCATGGTAGTAAAACCATTTTTATGCAAACCGAAGATGGTCAGGTGGTAGAACCTTACTCTATTTCGGCAGGATTGGATTATCCAGGTACAGGGCCCATTCATTCACATCTTTTTGAAACAGGCAGGGCATTATATCTGAATGCGACAGATGCTGAATCCATGAAAGCCGGTATTTTGTTGAGCAAACTGGAAGGGATTATTCCCGCGATTGAATCAGCCCATGCAGTAGCTGCTCTCGAGAAAATGACCTTCAATTCTGAAGATGTAGTGATTGTGAATATATCAGGTAGAGGAGATAAAGATCTGGAAACCTACATTAAATGGGGAGGATATTAAAATGATTATATTCAACTCAAGTTCGCAAATGATAAAATCATTATCTTGACATGGTTGAATTAAGCAGGATGATCGACCCCATCGGGGTCTAATGTTAATAGCCACGGGTGTAACCAGTGGTAAAAAAGAAAAACATTGATCATTTTGGCGATTCCGATACCTATCGGATGCCATTTGATGTAAAAATTATGATAAAATGGGTGTTTTAAAATGTAATGAAGAAATGCGAAATTGCCTGCATGATCCATAACTTCACAGACCCATCACGCAAGCTCCAAAGGAGCGTTATCATTAGCTCAGGGTGAAGCCCTGAGAATATAAATAAATGAGCCTAATGATAGCCCTGAAAGGGCGTAATCAATGGGTAAATGAAATATTGAACCTCCATAAGAGGTAAAGTAATTTTTAAAAATTATTAAAATGGAAACAACTATTAAAAACCGGATCGTTCAGCTTTTTCAGCAAAAGCAAAAGAACCTGCTATCTGTATATTTTACTGCCGGATTTCCCAACCTTCATGACACCACCACCATCATGGAAGCACTACAAACCGGTGGGGCAGATTTGATTGAAATTGGAATTCCTTTTTCAGATCCCATGGCAGATGGTCCAACCATTCAGGAGAGTAACCAAGCGGCTTTACATAATGGAATGTCTTTGAAAATCTTGTTCCAACAACTGGAAACTCTGAATGATAGAATCACCATACCGGTCATCCTTATGGGATATCTCAATCCGATCCTGCAGTTTGGATTAGAAAAATTTTGTGAGGCTTGTGAAAAAACGGGTATTGATGGGTTGATTTTACCCGACTTACCGATGCAGGATTATTTGGACATGTACAAACCTATATTTGAAAAGCATGGCATTACTAATATTTTCCTAATCACCCCCCAAACTTCAGAAAGCAGGATCAGAATGGTTGACGAGCATTCTCATGGATTTATCTATATGGTTTCTTCTGCCAGTATTACCGGGGCAAGACAATCAATTTCCTTGGAGCAAATCAATTATTTTCAACGGGTGAAAGCCATGAACCTCAAAAATCCGCAATTGATAGGCTTTGGTATTTCCAATAGAGAAACTTTTCAGGTGGCTTGTGAAAATGCAGCTGGGGCAATTATTGGCAGTGCCTATATTAAACTATTACAACAAAGCAATGATATTGCAAATGATACTATTGAATACATAAAATCAGTAAAAGGATTATGATCATACATCTGGAACAAAATATTTCACAAGAAGACAAAGAAGCCCTTGTAAATAAAGCTCGTGAGCTGAAATACAAAACCACAGAAGTGAAAACCCAAAACGGCTTGTATTTGGTTGGGATTGGGAAAAGCGAATTTGATATCAGGTTATTGGGCAGTATGCCCGGTGTAATGGATATCTTCAGGGTCTCTGATAATTTCAAAATGGTTTCGAGAAAATGGAAGGTAGATCCAACGGAGATTGATTTGGGTGATGAAATCAAAATCAAAGAAGGTGCTTTTACCATGATGGCTGGCCCGTGCGCCATTGAAGGGGAAGAGCAGATTCGAAAGACCATTCATCATTTAAAATCAAATGGCGTTCATATCATGCGCGGAGGAGTTTATAAGCCCCGCACTTCACCCTATTCTTTCAGGGGCATGGGAATTGATGGATTGAAGTTATGGCATCAACTGGCGCAAGAAGCGGGGATGAAGATTATTACGGAAGTCATGCAGGTGTCGCAAATAGAAGAGATGTATGATTACGTGGATATCTACCAGGTAGGTGCAAGAAATACACAAAATTTCAACTTGTTGGATGAACTCGGTAAAGTAGATAAGGCGGTGATGATCAAAAGAGGAGTGTCCGGAACCATAGAAGAATTGTTATATTCCGCAGAATATGTTTTTTCCGGAGGGAATGAAAAATTGATACTTTGTGAACGGGGTATACGGACTTACGAAACTGCTGCAAGGAATACCCTGGACTTGAATGCAATTCCCCTTTTGAAAGAAAAAAGCCATTTGCCAGTGATTGCTGATCCTTCCCATGGTATCGGCATCCGTGATCATATAGAACCAATGGCTTTGGCAGCTATAATGGCAGGTGCAGACGGCATTATCTTTGAAGTTCATGAAAACCCCAAAGAAGCTTATTCTGACGGCCAGCAAACATTAGATTATCTGGAGTCTGCTCAGTTGATCAGGAAAATGAAAAAAACATACACGCTCAGGGAAACATTTTAAAGGGGATTATTAATTAGAGGAATAAAAATGAAAATTGCAATCGTCAAATACAATGCAGGCAATGTACAATCAGTGAAATTCGCACTTCAACGATTAGGTATTGAACCTATCGTAACCAATGATGTGGATGAGCTGAAAAGTGCAAACAAGGTAATTTTCCCCGGGGTAGGGGAAGCAGCATCAGCGATGAAAAGTTTAAAAGAAAATCGGCTCGATGAGGTAATTCCCTATCTTCGGCAGCCAACTTTAGGGGTATGTTTGGGGTTACAATTGATGTGTCGCCATTCCGAAGAACGTGATACACCATGTCTTGGAATTTTCAATCTGGAGGTAAAACGGTTTGAACCCAAGCTTAAAGTGCCACACATGGGTTGGAACAATATCGAACAGTTAAAAAGCCCGCTGATGAAGGGAGTGCCGGAAGCATCATACCTGTATTTTGTGCACAGTTATTATG
>JAEWLI010000119.1 GCA_023393375.1 Bacteroidota bacterium | reverse complement strand
ACAAAGGACTGATTTGCATATCTAAAATATTTAGCCTGCTGGTAAAGAACTGAATTGCCTGCCTAAAAAGTTTTAGCCTGACGATAAAGGACTGAATCACCTGCCTAAAAAACTTTAGCCTGTCAATAAAGAACCGATTTGCCTGCCTAAAAAGTTTTAGCCGGTCAACAAAGGACTGATTTGCATATCTAAAAAATTTAGCCTGCAGGTAAAGAACTGAATTACCTGCCTAAAAAGTTTTAGCCTGACGATAAAGGACTGAATCACCTGCCTAAAAAATTTTAGCCTGACAATAAAGAACAGATTTGCCTGCCTAAAAAATTTTAGCCTGACGGTAAAGGAATGAATCGCCTGCCTAAAAAGTTTTAGCCTGCCGATAAAGGACTGATTTGCCCGCCTAAAAAGTTTTAGCCTGACGGTAAAGAACTGATTTGTCTGCCTAAAAAGTTTTAGCCTGTCAATAAAGAACCGATTTGCCTGCCTAAAAAATTTTAGGCTGCCGATAAAGGACTGGATCGCCTGTTTTCAGAATTGCAACACCTTAGAATTCTTTTAACCAATCTGGTATAGCAAAATTGGCCTTACAACACCCAATTCGACTCTAATAATTTAGATTTTAATACATAAATAGGTTTTTAAAACAATGGAAAAACAGGATGAATTGCATTGGTTACATATTATTTATCAGTTGTACGACCCACGTTGGGGTCGGCTTCTTTTGGGAATCGACTGCTATAAACATGTGAACCCTTCAGGTTCAAAGGCCACAGTTTCTTCAATGATTATATCAGTATGTATTATTCTGTTCAAAAACATAACTGTTAATAAGTTCATATACTCTAAATCTGAACCCGATAGGGTTCACATGTTTCTAGT
Organism: Bacteroidota bacterium; assembly: GCA_023393375.1. Lineage (GTDB taxonomy): Bacteria > Bacteroidota > Bacteroidia > Cytophagales > Cyclobacteriaceae > JAEWLI01. The sequence goes on along the minus strand of JAEWLI010000119.1, from coordinate 21,614 downwards.
AGAAATGTCAATAGATGATGCCGACCCCGAAGGCGGTCGTATTTCTAACTGGTTAAGCATACCCAAAACCGCTGTATAAGTATTGTTCCTTCCGTGCTAAAAATCAATATTATTCCTTTTGTGATGTAATCCACCAGGTATTGCCGTAAGGATCTTTTACACCACAAGTTCGGCCATAATCTTTGTCTTCCAGCCCCATCACGACTTCGGCACCATTTTCCATTGCAAGTGCATAGTGGTCGTCGGCTTTATCCACATTGATATAAAGACCTGCATTTTGTACATGCCAATTTTCATTTGCTTCCCCGATCATAATCGTTGATCCCCCAATTTGTATTTCCGCATGTATGATGCTGCCATCACTATTGCGGTACACATTAAGTTCTTTTGCATTAAATACATTTTTTGTAAAATTGATAAAGCCATCTGTTCCCTTTAGAATCAGGTAGGGCATTACGGTTTGATATCCTTCTGGTAAATTCATACATTAAAAAGTTTAAGGTTTATTGTACAAAAGAATACATTTAGGAAGTCAATTAATTGTAAGAACACGACATTTTTTAGCTTACCATAACTTCTATCCGGTCATCCATTCCATACCTTCAGCACCACCATTAAAAAATACACTTGGATGGTATCCTGAGAATTGTTTAAAGTCATGTATAAAATGCGACTGGTCATAATAACCACATTCGTAGGCTATTTCAACAAGTGGTTTTTGCGGATTGGGCAAATGAGATACAACATTCTGGAACCTCACAATTCTTGCATACAGCTTTGGGCTGAAACCTGATGCCGATTTAAACTTCCTTTCAAACTGGCGTGTGGACAAACAATGTTTTTCTGCCAACTCGTTCACTAAGATTTTCCCGCGGGAATAACTAACTGATTGTAACAAATCATAAAATGGGAAAGGAGTAACAGAACGTTTCATCAACAATTTTTCAAGAAAATCACTTATCAGGGCTACCCTATGATTAAAATTGGTAGCCAGCATAATTTTTTCTTCAATTTCATCACCTGCGTTTCCTGTCAATGTGTAAAGATCAGGCATGTGGTTGCTGATTTCTTCGGCAGGAATACCAAAAAATGCCTCCAAAGCAAAGGGGTTCAGATAGGCACCAAAAATCGAAAACGTGGAATGAATCTCAAACCTTCTTACTACATTACTTTGACCATGCACACCTGAAACAAAAGATTTCTGCTTTTTATCGCTATCTAGTACTTCATCAAAAACACCATTGATGTGGAACAATAACTCGGCACCATCCCTGGCCATAGCCCTGAACACGTAAGGCTTTCCTGCAGTTACAGGCACCTTAAATTCCCAAAAAAACCGGACATATGGTGCAAGTATGGAAACAGGCTTTTGCGTTTTATAGTACATCCGTTCTCTGTATTTTACTAAAAGCTATTTACTTTTCATAATCTGCTTAACACAAGGTATTGTTTGGTGTATTCTTGTATTTTGTAAAAAAGCAAACCATTACTATTTATTATAATACGACCCACTTAATATCATTTAACCTTTGACCATCCGTTTATTAAAAAGAACAATATTACTATCTTTGCGGCATGCTTTCAATAAACAATCTCAGTTATTACATTGGTGGACGGGCAATCTTTGAAAATGCCTCTCTGCATATCAAACCTTATGATAAAATAGGCCTGATAGGGCTAAATGGATCGGGGAAAACCACATTGCTCAGGCTGATCGATGGAGAATACACCCCAGATGCTGGCCAGATCACCAAAAGCAACGATTGTAGTGTTGGGTTTCTTAACCAGGACCTTTTATCATATGAAAGCAGTGACAGCATTGTGAGTGTAGCCATGCAGGCGTTTGAAAAAGAACTTGCTATTCAGAAAAAAATAGATAAGATCATTGCCGAAATGGAGCATCAATATTCTGACAAGCTGTTGGACGATCTTTCCCATCTGCAGGCACAATTCGAATCGATGGAAGGTTATTCCCTGAAAGCCAAAGCCGAAGAAATCCTTGAGGGGATCGGATTCTCTACAGAAGACCTTGACAGACCTCTGAAGGAATTTTCTGGTGGTTGGCGCATGCGGGTGATGCTTGCCAAATTACTTCTGGAGCAGCCCTCCCTGTTGATGCTGGATGAACCTACCAACCACCTCGACCTACCCTCGATCCAGTGGGTGGAAAATTATATCAGATCCTACAATGGCTCTATCATCATTGTTTCTCACGACAAACGGTTCTTGAACAATTCCGTCACACGAATAGTGGAGGTATTTGATTGTGACCTGGTGTCGTATGAAGGGAATTATGATTTTTATGTTTCCGAAAAATCGATGCGTGATGAGATTCAACAGAATGCCTGGGAAAACCAGCAACAAAAGATCAAACAAACAGAACAATTTATCAACCGTTTCCGGGCCAAATCCACAAAAGCACGGCAAGTCCAATCACGAGTGAAAGCCCTGGAAAGAATGGACAAAGTAAGTGAGGTAAACAATGCCGCACCGATAGTCAACATTTCCTTTAATGTAGCCAAACAATCGGGCAGAAATGTGGTGGAAATCAAACATATGTCGAAAGCATATGGTGATTTACAGATATTTAAAAATACACATGCAAGGATTGAACGGGGGGATAAAATCGCATTGATCGGTGCCAATGGCAAAGGCAAATCCACACTGTTGCGGATCATCAATGGCAATGAAAAGGTAGAAGGGGAAGTAAATGAAGGATACAATGTATTGCAAGGGTTTTATGCCCAGCATCAATTGGAAGCCTTGCATGTAGAAAACGAGATATTGGAGGAGTTAAAACAATCGGGAAGCGGTAAATCCGAACAGGAACTGCGGTCGGTATTAGGCTGCTTTTTATTTACCGGTGACGATGTTTATAAAAAGATAAAAGTGCTTTCCGGTGGTGAGAAATCAAGGGTAGCATTGGCTAAAACATTGATATCAGAGGCAAATTTTCTGATTTTGGATGAACCGACCAACCATCTGGATATGCAATCGGTAAATATACTGATCCAGGCTTTGCAGCAATATACCGGGACATTTGTGATTGTATCGCATGACAGGTATTTTATTTCAGAAACAGCCAACAAGATCTGGTATATCGAAAACCAGGAGATCAAGGAATATCCGGGAAATTATCAGGAATATGAATACTGGATGAAAAAAAAGAATGTTCAAAAAGTTCAGCATATTGTAAAAGAAGAAAAAAAAACCATAAAAACAAATTCTGAGGATCAAAACCGGACTGCTGAATTGAAAAAAGAAAAAAAAACCATCGAAAAGGAGCTGAACGACACTGAATCAAAAATTATTAACCTGGAATCGTCAAAAGACGAGGTAGAACAAAAATTAGCGGATCCTTCTTGCTATGCCAACAGCGATCAGGTAGAAGAGCTTAACAAAGAATATGAAAATATCAAAATTCAGCTTGAACAACTACAACAGCAATGGGATCAGTTGGCTGAGAAAATAGAGCAGATTGATGCAGAATTAACATAAATTATCCTGAAATACAATAGCCATTAGTAGGTAAATCCCCCTTTTAAACAGCTGTAATTAAAATTATAACTGTTGTTATGTGACTGAAAATTTTCAATTACAGGATCTGTGGGGCTCATGGTGCACCCTTCTAGAATAATACTGATCACAATCAGTAATCCGACAAAAACTATCAGGCGAAATAAAATTCCCCGAACATCTGTAGCTTCTTTTGTTGTAGTATTTTTAACCATAACCATCTGCTTTTAATCTTTGACACATTAATAATGCAGGAGGTTGCATTGTAAATCAGAAAATATTGCAGATTGATTTCTCATATGGGAATTACTTCAGGGCTATTAGGAAATAAGGCCAGGCAGAATAAATAAATGCGATAATAGCAATAATGAGTCCTAATGCAACCAATGCAATTTTTTTTGATACTTTCATTATTGAATATTTATTTTTACACCCATTCCAATATTAAATGATTTTGGCTCACTTTTAACGGCAAAATCTGATTTTGTAAGACTGTTAAGGGATATTTTGTACGAAGGTTCAATAAAAGCACTGTAAAAACCACCAAAATTATATTTTAACTCTAGTGATACCAGTCCGTTGAACCATACATTTCGATAGGGTGAATCGCTTCCACGTTTTACATTAACAGCATTTAAGCCGTCTTTTCCATCATCAATTTTATTGTTCAGGAAAAATTCCGAAGAAACCCCTGAATAGACTATCACGCCAACTTTTTCATCAACAATATGGTATCCCAATTTTAATGGTATACTGATAAATTGAAAGCTGTTGTTCAAACTTATTTCTGCAGGATAATTGACATTGTAATAGGACTGGTCCATCCTTGCCACATTGGTGAAATGCATTGGGTACGCTTCATTATTTTCATCTATCGCTATGGAGGAAGTAGATGTGGAACTTGTCTTTTTAGCATAAAACAAACCACTTTGAAGAACAAATTTTTGTGAAATTCTTGTCCCCATATTTAACCCAACGGTATATGAAATTCCCGGTTCATTCTCCTTATTGGTGGTATTGGCCATGTAATTTACAAAATCTTTCTCTTCTGCTTCTGAATAAAATTTATTACCAATATGATCGTTCCAGGCATCTCTGCTGACTGGTGTATAAGTTGGTACAGGACTATTTAATTCGGCATAATCCATTGTTGATGTACTAGAGGCGGAATAATCAGGATTAAAATTTCCACCTGAAAAAGAAACACCCGCCCACATACCAGAACGGTTCTCTTTAGCAGGCCTTGTCATTGCATAAAAATCCGATAGGTCCATCACTTTATTAATATGGGTATAGCCAGGTTTTAAATCTGCCTCTAATGGTGCTATACCTCTTTTTTCAGCCATTATTAAGGAAGGGTTTTCGTTTAATACCACAACATTCATATCCTGCCTGTCAATGAAGTCCTGTTCATAATGAAGAATTTCTTCATCCAATAGTAACTCCTTGTCTTTGTCAACTGGCACCACTGCTAAAGGGGCAACATCTGTTTCTTTCTGTAAAAATTTCCGATTATCTGCAACATCCCCCCCTGTTAGTGTTTCATCCGATAACATGCTATTTTGCTGACCACTATTTCCTGAACTTCCATCATGCATAACATCATTTGATGGCCCCTGGGTTAAGCTTGGTTGATCTTTCGGCGTAGACATACCAGGATTTTTATTATCCGTGATAGCAGTTGGTTGATCTTTTTCGAACGAAGAAGAATTCGGGGTTTGTTCACTTAAGGGTTGTAGCTCATTTTCAGGTAAAGTCATCACCAGTACACCTAAAAATGCAGCAATCAATACAGCGGCTGCAGCCACATATTTGTAGTAAACAGCTTTCTTCCTATACTTTGTTGCATCATTATTGGCCAAAACAGCATCTATTTTGGTCCATAATTCTTCTGATGGCTCAGCTTCGGCATCTGCAAACGACTTACGCCATTCTTCTTCAAAACCGTTATTTTTATCTAAACCTTTCATAACTATCTTTTTCTGCGTTCACGAGCATCTCTTTTAATAATTGCCGTGCCCTTGCGTATTGCGATTTGGAGGTGCCTTCTTTAATATTCAGGGCTTCAGCAATTTCATTATGTTGATAACCTTCAATGGCATATAAATTAAATATCACTTGACATCCTACCGGAAGTGCCTGTATCATTTTTGTAAGTTCAGAAACATGATAAGATGATATAGGCAATTCCCGATCATCTTGCAGGTTGTGCATCGTATCTACATCCACCATGGGGTACAGGTACAATTTGCTTCTTTGATTGTTAAGAGCAGTATTGATCACTATTCGTTTTATCCAGGTTTCCAATTTAGATTCTTTTCTGAAACTTTCTATTTTGGAAAAGACTTTAATAAATGATTCCTGAAGTATATCTTCAGCTTCCAACGTGGATTTTGCATACCTTAAACAAACTGCCATCATTTTTCGGGCATACTGGTCGTACAATATCCGCTGATATTTTCGGTTTCCATTAATACAACCGTTAATTATATCCTCCTCATTTAACATAAATACTCAGGCAGTCAGGCATATTCCGGATTTTTCTGGCTTTAATTTCGTTTATTTGACCCTGTATAAGAGAAAAGGGTTGTACAGGTAACAAAATTTCTTTTTAAAATGGTTAATTTTATGGTAAAAGTATTTAATAAATGCATTTTATGAAATATATTTTTTTTACGCTAATTATCTTTCTCGTGGTAAAGTGTGTACCGCTACAGCCTATTGGCTCAGGGAATGTTATAACTGACCAGTTGGTCTTTGACGATTTTATTTATGAACCCAGCATCCGTTCATCCAGAATTTATCAATCAAGTGCATCGAGAACTGCTGCCACTACACCTGCTGTAGCAGAATTGTGGCAACAAGGTTCATTGATACTTGAATTTGATGATCTTGCCGAGGAAGCAGATAATTATTATGCAAGGGTGGTGCATTGCAATGCCGACTGGACCAAATCTTCATTAAATGATCTGGAGTTTATGTCAGGCATCAATGAATTTCTCATTGATCAGTATGATTTCTCTTTTAATACCAAAACCCCTTATGTGCATTATCAATTGAGGCTCCCAAGAGTGAAACTATCAGGCAACTACATATTGGTTGTTTTTAGAGGCTCGGATAGAGATGATCTGGTGTTGTCGAAAAGATTTCTAGTGGTTGATCGTGCCGTTGAAATCGGAGCTAAAGCTGCTATGTCCTCAGGTATATCTGAACGAAGGACACACCAACAGGTAGAATTCACCATTAATCATGGAAATCATGAAATACTTAACCCTCAAAGGGATATCAAAGTGGTGATCAGACAGAATCAACAATGGAGCAATGCTATCACAGATCTGAAGCCTACATTAATAAGGGACGATATATCGCAATTGATTTATGAGCATTTTAATCTTGAAAATAATTTTATGGCAGGAAACGAATATCGGTATTTTGATTTGAGATCAGTAACATATGCCGGCATTAATGTGAACAATATTATCCAGGAACGTGGGCAACTCAATGCCTTCCTCGCCAGAGATAGCCCTAGGAGAAGCGCATATTCCAGTTATAATGACATTAACGGCAAATATATTCTTGAAAACACTGACCCTAACAGAACGGACTTAGAATCTGAATACGTGAAAGTGCATTTCTTTTTAGGGATGGAAAACCCACTTGAACATGATGTGTATATTATGGGTGAGCTTAGTAACTGGGCATTTAACCGGGAAAACCTTATGGTGTATGATTCGGAAATCAAAGGTTATCGTGGATCAATTTTGCTTAAACAGGGGTGGTACAGCTACCTGTATTATGTACCTCAAGCCCTGAATCCATTTGTTTTAGAAGGAAATCATTATGAAACAGAAAACCAATATGAAATTATCGTTTATCACCGCCCGATAGGTGCCCGGTCAGACCAGATAATTGGATATAGATCTTTTTCTTTTAAAAATTAGTTATTTAATTTCGTAAACTTTCGTCCTTGATGAAGGATCAGAGTGAGCGATGTCGAGCATGCCAAAACCTTTATGGGAAAACGCCCCCAATCCACAGGTAAATACGAATTCCTGTACTTCGTTGGCAGCAAATAATGTAAATGGGAAGGTGTATCCCCGGATTTCGTATTTCACATCCATATCAAATACTGGATAGATTCTAGCGAATTTCTTTTGGCTATCGTGTATTTTTGAAATATAAGAACTATCAGGGACCAGCTGGAATTTGAAAAATGATGAAAGTTGTTTTTCATCGTAATATCCGGTTTCAGCCATGCGGTTAATGGTAGATTCATAAAGGAGGTCGGAAAAATCGTCACTTTCAGGAGAAATGTACCTTTTACCTTCGGCATCATTAAACGAGGGTGTAAGCAGGACAAGCGGAGAAATACAGATATATTTGTTTTGTTCGGCAAAAGTGGGCTTCTCCTCTATTTCTACAGATTCAGGGGTGAGTAATAGATTACCTAATTCTACCTGGCTGAATTTGAACAATTCCTTGATGAAAAAGTCAATAAAATCCTTATTTAAACTTGACAAAACAAGTGTAACCCGACTTGAAAAATAATGGAGCCCGTTTCTGCTTATTTTTGTTTGCCCTTTTAGTCCTGAAAAATTATAAAAATTATAGTTATAAAACCTTTCAGCGCCTCCCCTAACAATAATACCCTTGATAAGTTGTGCAAGCAGAAATTGGTGATGGAAAGGTAGATTGGCACCTTTGTTTTTTAAAATAAAAATAATCCTTACCCTCAAGACTGAAACAATTTAATTACGTTTAAAAAGAATATTAAAAAAACCTATTACACTGAAAAATCCCTTTGAAATAAAGTTGAACAAATTTATTATCTAAAATATAAAATGCAAATTTTAAACTCGTTTTTTATAATATTTTAGAACTGCATAGAAGATAAAAAGTTTTATTGCCAAAAATATAATATCACACGTTAAACCTGAAATGCATGATATCTCCGTCTTTTACTATGTACTCTTTCCCTTCTACTGATATTTTTCCTGCCTCCCTACAAGCAGCTTCTGTTTTATACTTCATATAGTCGTCGAAGTTGATAACTTCAGCACGAATGAACCCTCGTTCAAAATCCGTATGGATCACACCTGCTGCTTTGGGTGCTTTCCACCCTTTTTTTATAGTCCAGGCTTTTACTTCCTTAGGCCCGGCTGTAAAATAAGTAATCAGATCCAATAAGCTAAACGATGCCCTAATCAATTGATCAAGGCCTGATTCCTTTAAGCCAAACTCTTCCAGGTATGCTTTTTTCTCTTCTTCATCATCCAATTCTGCTATCTGCGACTCGATAGAACCTGAAATTTTTACATAAGAAGCCCCTTCACTGCCAAATGCTTCATAAAATTGCCTGGTATATTCATTTTCAGAATGAATGGTATTTTCATCAACATTTAACACATAAATGACTGGTTTCCCTGTCAATAATTGGAGGTCACTAACTACTACCTTCTGATCTTCTTCTAGTTCGATGTCTCTGGCATTTTTTCCTGATTCGAGATGTGCTTTATATTTTATCAATAGTTCAAGCTCCTTTTTTGCTTTCGCATCCCCAACTTTTGCAATTTTCTCAACTCGCTGAATCTTTTTTTCTACCGATTCCAGATCTTTCAATTGCAGTTCCGCATCTATTATTTCCTTATCCTCAACTGGATTTATGGTACCGGCTACATGTGCTACGTTAAGATCATCAAAACATCTTACTACATGCAATACTGCATCTACTTCCCGAATGTTTGCCAAAAATTTATTGCCCAGTCCTTCGCCCCTGCTGGCTCCTTTTACCAATCCTGCAATATCTACAAACTCCATGGTAGCAGGAACGAGCTTTTGAGGTTTTACCAGATCATTGAGTGCGTCCAGCCGGTAATCAGGTACATTGGCCACGCCAATATTAGGATCAATGGTGCAAAACGGCCGATTGGCTGCTTCAGCTTTTCCAGTTGATATTGCATTAAACAAAGTGGATTTACCTACGTTGGGTAATCCTACGATTCCGCATCTTAAAGCCATCGGTAATTTAGATTATCTTTTTTTAGTTTTTAAAAACACTATATTGTTTGTAGCCTTTGTAAAGCTCAACAATAGAAACACGCAACACTGTGTAAACAGGAATTGCAGCGATCATTCCGGGTATCCCTGCAAGGGTTGCGCCCACAAAAATAATAATAAAAATTTCCAGTGGGTGTGCTTTTACGCTTTTTGAAAAAATAATCGGTTGAAGGAAAAGATTATCAGTGATTTGAACTGTTCCAAAAACGAGTAAAATTTTTAGGGTCATAAAGATATAGTCGTTGGTCGTAAACAAAAAATCATTGGTTGAAAGTCCAACAAAAATACCAAAGCTTGCACCAAGGATAGGACCTAAATATGGTATAAGGTTTGCGAAAGCGGCAAATACCGCAATGGCTAGTGCATATTTTAATCCTACAATCAATAGTCCTATGTATACAATACTGAATACCGCTACCATTTGAAGCATTAGTCCTAATAGGTAATTTGAAAGCAGTTTTTCAATTTTGTATATTGCTGCAATAAACACCTCGAAATATCGGTTAGGTATGAGATTGATAATCTGCTTCCTTAATAACCCTTTTTCATAAAGCAGGAAAAATGCAATAAAAACTACTGCCAATAACCCTATGAAGAAGCTTCCTGCCAAAGAAATTATACTATTAATGATGCTGCTGACATTTAGTGGCTCAATTAGAGAGTTAATATAGTCTCTTAAATTATTTACCAATGTACCTCTTTCAGGTCCAGCAAGATCATGGCTGATCAGGAATTCTTCAAAATCGGCTAATGGCTTAGAAATATTCATTAATAAGCCTTCATAGTCAATCTGATTCAATATTTGAATCTGGTCATTTACCAAGGGTATAAACAATAGTATAAAAAAAGCGAGAATAAATAACAGGGTGAAGAATGAGATTAAAACAGCTAAAAATCTGGGCATGTTCAATCCATATACTTGCAATTGACCAAGGTAACTGACCATAGGACGTAATATGGTAGCAATAACCATTGAGAGTAGGAAATATACCAGAATATTGGAAAAATACCAACCCAATATGGCTAGTAAAAAAAATCCTGCTACAAAATATAAAATAGGGCGATTGATCATGCAGAAAAATATAGAACAAATATATCAAAAAAATAAAAGCCTTTGATATACTCAAAGGCCATTATTCCATATAAGAAAATACTGGGAATTTAATCCCACTTTAATTCATCATCAACTTCGGTCTCAGTCTCTTCAGGCTCATATCTCTCAAATTGCGTGAAATCAAATCCCGGCATTAAATCATTTTTCACGTGATCAATCGAATTTTGGAGAGCAAGGGCAAATTTATTGAAATCTTCTTTGTACAGGAATATCTTATGCTTTTCATAAAAGTATCCATCATCTTTAAACCTACGCTTACTTTCGGTAATTGTTAAATAATAATCGTTAGATTTTGTTGACTTAACATCAATGAAATAGGTTCTTTTCCCGGCTCTAACTCTCTGAGAATAAATCTCTTCTTTTCCATTTTCCTTGTTCTCTTCCACAATCCTAATTTTTTTGTTGAGAAATAAACACTTGTAAATATACTATTATTGAGTAATAATTTCCAATTTTTATAACCTAAAATAGTGATAGCACAAATACCCCTTTACTTCCAACTCCCCCTGATATTTTTTAGTAAGTATACAGCTTCTACCAATTTGTATGTCAAGATTGTAATAAAATTTGAAATAACAAAATATTTATAAGTATTTTTTAAACATTTTATATCTTTTTCAATTACTTCACGTTTATATGCCGAATTTGGAGATCCATAACTTCATTTCCACCATTTTTCGTGTCAGCTTTTGAAATTTCTTGTTCCATATCAAATTATCATTGTAACTTAATCGTATAGAAAGAAAAGCGAAATTGCTTTAGAAGAATATCAATAAAACTGTATTTTTCTTGTTGTTTATGTTAACTATAAAATATTCAACTTAATCGTATGAAATTCGATCTTAAAAAAATCAGGGAATTGGGCAACCTGGAACTATTGGCAAGGCAGATGGTGGAAGGTTTTATTACCGGATTGCATAAATCACCTTACCATGGTTTTTCTGTAGAATTTGCTGAACACAGGCTATATAATACCGGAGAAAGCACCCGGCATATCGATTGGAAAGTTTTTGCCAAAACAGATAAATTATTTACCAAAAGATTTGAGGAGGAAACCAATTTAAGGTGTCATTTGGTTATTGATCATTCATCATCTATGTATTATCCACTGGAAAATTATGGAAAAATCACCTTCAGTATTATGGCAGCAGCTACATTGGCCTACCTCTTGCATCGTCAAAGGGATGCTGTAGGGATTACTACTTTTTCTGATCACATAGAACAACAAACTCAAGTCAAATCTACGGGATCTCATCTGCACAAGCTGTTCATTTTGTTGGAAAATATGCTAAAAGGGGATTATAAAGACAAAAAAACATCAGTAGCAGAAACGCTCGACCTGATTGCAGAAAAAATTCATAAACGTTCCCTGGTGATTATTTTCTCAGACATGTTTGACAATGAGGATGATCTGAACAAGATTTTTTCTGCCCTTCAACATTTAAAACACAATCAGCACGAAGCCTTGATTTTTCATGTAACTGACCAGGAAACGGAATACAATTTCAAATTTGATGACAGACCTTATGAATTCATCGATCTCGAAACCAATGAAAGGATAAAACTACAACCCCACGATATCAGAGAAAACTACCAAAAATATATTCAACAATATTACCACAATTTGAAAATAAAATGTGGACAATATAAAATTGACTTCATCGAAGCAGATATCCGCGATGATTACAATAAAATTCTAAGTGCGTTTTTAATCAAAAGGGCGAAAATGAAATAGTTAAAAAAAATGGTTTGAAACCAAATTCAGCCTCAAACCATTTAAAGATAAAATATTTATTAAAATCAGGCTTCTCCGTGCAACCAGGCCTTTTTATTTTCAAGTTCTTCTTGTGACTCTTCCTGATCGGGATCTGGAACACAACAATCAACCGGACACACAGCGGCACATTGGGGTTCTTCGTGAAAACCGGTGCATTCTGTACACTTACCTGCCACAATATAATAAAATTCATCTGATATAGGTGCTTGTGGTTCGTTACCAGACAGTACAGACCCATCTTCCAGTTCTACTTCTTTTAAAGCAGTACCACCACCCCATGTCCATTCTACACCTCCTTCATAAATTGCTGTGTTAGGGCATTCTGGTTCACAAGCCCCACAATTTATGCATTCATCTGTTATCATTATAGCCATAACCTATTATTTTTGCTTTTAAAATCAATTTTCTGTTCAATCGAACAAAGGCAAAGTTATAATATTTAAGTTTGTCATTCAATATAAAGGTTGAAAAAACCACCCTGTAAAAAAGATTTAAACCGAAACAAATTACATAAATCACAAAAGGTCATACAGAATTTAACATTGAGCAAAAGATTTCATTACTGTATCAGGAACCTAAAGACAAAACACTTGAACAACAATGACATTACGAGAAAGAATAACTGCATTTTCCCAATTAGGAGACTATTTAAGCCTACTGAAACCTGCCGAATTAGAAATAATATATCAGAAAGCAGCTGCTCATAATGGCTGGTTTACAAAAAAGAGTATTGATTTAGCTTTTCAAGGAATCATAAAATGGCTGCATACAGCAGAATTGAACAAGTGGCTTTCTGCTTACGAGCTTTCTGACACCAACCTTCAACCAAAAACAGTTGGTATTGTCATGGCAGGAAACATTCCTTTGGTAGGGTTTCATGATTTTTTGAGTATTCTGATTACGGGCAATATCGTACAGGCCAAATTGAGCAGTCAGGATCCGTATCTTCCCAAACTTTTAGGTGATGAACTGATACAGATCGACCAACGGTTTGCGGATTTTATACAATGGGTGGAAAGGTTAAAAGACATGGATGCCATAATTGCAACCGGGAGCGATAATACATCGAGGTATTTTGATTATTATTTTGGCAAATACCCGCACATTATACGCAAAAACAGGATTTCCTGTGCAATTGTACAAGGCGATGAGCATCCGGAAGACTTTAACAACCTTGGTAAAGACATTTTTTACTATTATGGCTTGGGGTGTCGTAATGTTTCTAAGATATATGTACCCGAGCATTTTGATATCACTACACTGATTGATGGATTGGAGGGATTTGAATATGTAATGGACAATCATAAATACGCCAATAATTATAATTATAACCGATCAATTTTCCTGGTTTCTCAAACTGCTCATCTTGACAATGGATTTTGCCTTTTCGAGAATAATGAGAAATTGGCATCTCCCACATCAGTGGTGTATGTGGAAAAATATGGCCAACTTGATGATTTGGTACAACATCTAAATCAAATAGAAGAAAAGGTTCAATGCCTTGTATCGAAAGACGGGTGGTTTCCTAATAGCTTACCTTTCGGAAAAGCTCAGGAACCAGCTTTATGGGACTATGCCGATCGTGTGGATACTATGAAATTTATTCGTTCATTGGCTTAAACCCCAACGTGTACCTGACTCGATTTTTCAGCAAGCTCTTTGGTTTCTTCCAGATCAGCAATTTTTTTCACAGTAAAGCTGATATCAATACCAGTAGAAAACCTTTTGATCTCGTTGATGTGCAGCGGAGCCTTCACTGAATCAAGTAAATCATTTAATTCAATTCGAATATGGTTGCTGGAAAAATGGACATATTGTGTAATATCATGACCATTGTCCCCGGTTTTGATAAACTTTTTTACGATGTTGATAAGAATAGCAAAGATGATTTTCTTTATTAGCTCGAACAGCATGTTTTTAAAATGGACCAGGATGGTCAATTCGTCATTTTTAAAGTGTTTTATGCTAATAGAGAATTTTGCCTTAAGGGTTATAAATGATACTTTAAACCGCTTTACATTGATTTCAATTCCATCGTCGTATGGGGACAAGGTAAAGTATAATTTGTCACTTTTTTGTTTTTCTGCTACATAAAAATTAGCAAGATCGGCTAACTCATGAAAAGTAAATGAAAAAGTCATAGTTACATGTTATTTTAATACACTACTCTTTAATTATAGCATTTTTAAACTCAATTTGTTTAAAAACGATAAAAAAATCTGCGGGCTGGAACACTTTCGTAATCTTGAAACGTTATTCTTCATACAAGCACATTTACTTTTATGAACCTAATAATTAAACAAAAGTATTCAATAATCACATATATTTATTCTTTTTTACTGTTGATTGGTTTTTCAGCATCCGCACAAAACGAACCTGATTATTTTGATCAGGAATATGCTGTCAAAGAACATCCAGTATATCAATCAAATAATGCTTCACAGCTATATAAAGCGGGTAATAAGTCATTGATAAATGGTGACTATGAAGGTGCCGTCCTTTTTTTTAACAAAGCCATCGCCAATCGCCCAAGATTTACCGATGCCTACTTTGCAAGAGCAGTTGCCCACGAGCAATTGAAAAACTACACTAAAGCGATACACGACTGCGATACGGTGATTTATTTCAACGCTCAACATTCTGAAGCTTTTTTCAAACGGGCTCTATTAAAACATCAGATAAAAAACTATAACGGAGCAATTTCCGATTTTAATCACCTGCTCAATATGGAACAAATGTACACAAATTCCATATTTTTTAAGAGCATCAAAAACGATGAAAACGGCGATGGTACCTTTGGAGGCATTATTTCCATGTACTCCCAGCAGGCTGACATTTATAACCACAGGGCACTGTCAAAAAAAGCAATGGGAGATCAGGATGGGGCATTGAAAGATATGAATAAAGCTATTGCCATCAATGGCAATGACCCGCTGTTTTTTATCAACCGAGGGACAATAAAAAAACTGTTAAATGATCAAGATGGTGCTACAGAGGATTTCAGAAAAGCCCTTTCACTGGATCCTGCCAATGAACTGGCTCTATATAATCTTACCAGTGGCCTTTCTGGTGAAATGAAACATGAGGAACTTTTGGTTTCTTATGACATGGTAATTGCGTTAGATCCTGAAATGAAGTCGGCTTATGTGAATAGGGGGATCGCTAAATATGATTTGGGCTATTTTTCTGAAGCTCATGATGATTTTTCGAAAGCGATTGAATTAAATCCAACAGATGGGGAAGCTTATTTAAACAGAGGGCTGGTAAGAGAAAAGTTGAAAAATTATAAAGGAGCTCTCGAAGACTATACCCGTGCTTCTGATTTAATTCCCGGCGAATTCAAAGTATATAAATTTAAAGGCAATGCCTATTTCCAAATGAAGAATTTTGAGAATGCGTTTAAAGAATATACAAAAGCAATAGGAATTTATCCATATGATGCGGGGAGTTATTACAATCGCGGACTTGCGGGATATTATCTTGATAAGGGATCAGAAACAGCATGTGATGACTTGAAAAAAGCACGGGATCTTGGACTTGATAAAGCGGATGTCGTGATAAAAAAATATTGCAAATAATAATTATTTATTCACCCTATAGTTTTTCCATTTTGCTTTTTTTCGTTGTTTACGCTCGGTTTCTGCAACAGCATATATGGCTACTTCTTTAGTTTTACCACGCAGAGCCACAGCGCCCATTAGTGTAGTTTGGAACTCTTGCAAATTTTTTATTTTTAATATCAGATCTTCAGTGGCTAGGAGTTGCACATTATAGTCATTACACAAATGCTGAATTCGGGCCCCTGTGTTTAGTACATCGCCATGGTAGGCAATTTCTCTTTTAATATCGCCTACTTCTGCGACTGTAACCATTCCCGAATTTATTCCGGCTTTGAATTCAGGAGTCATATCGAACCGCTTTCGGTAATAGTTGGCATGTATATTTATTTTTTTCTGAAATGCAAAAAACAGTTTTATACAATTCAAATCTTCCAATCCATCTTTAGTGTTCCAAGTCAGAACAGCCTCATCTCCCACATATTGATAAATATCAGCCTTGTATTTTCTGACAACGGTATTAAGGTCGTGGAAGCAAGACTGGATTAATTTACTATATTTCAAATGCCCCAATTGTTCGGCATAGGTAGTGGAGGCCTTTAAATCGACAAACATAAATATCCGATCTTCCACTTTTGGCTGATGATATTTACCCAAAAAGATCAAAAATAGATTTCCGGGACCAAATTTTCGATTAGTAAGAATAAAAAAGTTGGTCAGTACGATCAGGCTCCCAAAATAGATCATGGTAATCACAATGGAGGGAGATCTCAAAAAACCGGAATTGAAAAATTCGTTGATCCCAAAAGGCAGAATGTCGAATAAGATGTATAAACCAAAAATAATAGCAAAGATGATAACAACTGAGAGCATATAAATTCCACTCTTGATTAGAATAATCTTGCCAAATGATTTTTTATGGATTGGGGAGTGCTCAATAAACTTATTTGAAAAATAAAAAACAGTTCCAAAAAAGAGGCCAAACATAGTGGCTTCAAAAAACTGGTAATTAGAATAAAGGTATTGGGCAATTTGATTTTTCTGGATGTAAACATCTATTTCTGTCACCTCAATAAAACGCCGGAGATTCATTACTGAAATGGCTGCAAAAAGATTGGTAAAGAAAATCCAGACCAAAACCAAAACCATCCAATTAAAAAAACCCCTTCGTGTATTCATGACAATACTATCAACACATATTAAATATCCAATGATAATCCGTCAAAAGCCAGAAATACATTATCCGGAAGTTCTTTTTCAATTTGACGGTGCAATCCTAACCGATGACTGATGTGGGTAAAATAAGCTTTTTCGGGCTGAACTTCATTGATCAAATTTAATGCTTCATCCATAGTAAAATGAGAAATATGAGATTCCTTTCTTAACACATTCACTACCAATACTTTTGAGCCTTTGATTTTTTCTATTTCTTCTTCTTCGATTGTTTTGGCATCTGTAATATAAGTAAAATCCTGAAAACGAAAGCCTAAAACTGGCAATTTATAATGAAATACCCGGATTGGAACAATGTTCGTTCCATTTAAAGTAAAAGGTCGGTAATCAATCGGGAAAAAATCCACTTTTGGTACACCGGGATAGTCATTGTTAAGAATATAACTGAACTCGTTTTTTAATTGATCCAATACCCTTTGTTCGGCATAAGCAGGAATATTTTCCTTTTGAAGATAATTGTATGCCCTGATGTCATCTAAACCGGCAGTGTGATCTTTATGTTCATGAGTGAAAAGCACCGCATTTACTTTATTGATTCTTTGACGCAGCATTTGTTGCCTGAAATCGGGTCCTGTATCCACAACGATGCTGTAACCATCATTCAACAATATATGAACGGAGGATCTTAATCTTTTATCACGGTAATCAATGGACTGGCACACTTCACATTGACAGCCAATGGCAGGCACTCCCTGTGATGTGCCTGTTCCTAAAAAAGTAACTATCAATTTTTAAGTTCTTTTGGGGAAATTTCTAAAAATAATTTTCTCGATTTTTCGGAAAAATTGTCCGGATTGAAATCAATTGCCCGCAGAATTTCTATCAGGCAATTGATTTTTCCCTCCAATGAATAAAATTTATTGACAATAACAATTTTTGTATCCTTCAAAATGCAATAGCCGGATTTGAAGTTGCCTTTTTCATATCGTAATATGTACTCGGATTCAGCAAAAATATCTTCCAGCTTGGTTAAAAAAGATTTGGTGTTTTTTACTTCCATTAATTTGAAGTATACTTCTTAACCATATTTACCAGTTCGTCAAAATTTAGTGGTTTTGGTAAATACTCATTGATACCTGCCTTCTTAAAATCGTCCATCGTATAATTTCTGGCATTTCCTGTGATCGCGATGATTGGTATGGCAGACTTTTCTGAATCGTTAAGTGCCCTTATTTCTCTGGCACATTCCATTCCATCCATGGTAGGCATATTAATGTCCATCAGGATCAGATCAAATGTTTCTTTCTGTATCATTTCCAATACCTGTTTGCCATTTTTGGCCGATGAGATAGAGTAGTTTTGAATTTCAAGTATCTTTCTCGTCAGGTTTTGGATTACAGAACTGTCTTCAGCAATTAATACCTTTTTACCCATAATATTTTATTTAATTGTTTGATTATAATTATTTTGAAACTCTGCAAATGTCAATCTGAGAAAATTCAAATCTTGTTCGAGTGTTTCAAAATTATCTTTTTTCAAATTACCTTCAATGTATTCAGCATATTTTGCTACCTTTTCTACTCCAAGTGTTCCAGCATTTCCTTTTAAGGTGTGGAGGGCACTTCTGATGCTTTCGTAATTATTGGTTTTAAGTGACACGTTACACATTTCCAGTTGTTCCTGAGCTTCATTGTCAAAATCCTCAAAAACTTTTTTCACCATATCGTCGCCACCGTACTTCTTCAACTGATTGATCACTTCTTCATTAATCACTTTTTCTTTAAAATTATAAGAAGGTTCAGCCTTTTGCAACGTTTTAGGTGCATATTTCACCCAGGATTGAACTTTTTTTATTAATTCATTCGCCCTGATTGGTTTTGAAAGGTAATCATCCAGCCCTTCCGCCAGAAATTTATCCTTATCTTCTTTCATGGAATAAGCCGTCAGGGCTACTATTGGTGGGGTTTCTGGAAGATTAAGTTCCCGTATTTTTTTAGTAGCGGTAATACCATCCATATCGGGCATTTGTATATCCATTAACACCAAATCATAAAGATTTTTCTGCACCTTTTCTATAGCAATCATACCATTTATGGCCAGATCGACCTTGCATCCCGATTTTTTCAATATTTCCCCTGCTACCTGACGGTTCACCAGATTATCATCAACCAATAAGATATAAGGTTTTTTGTACTGGAAATAATTTTCAATATTAATTTCACTTTCAGAAATATCACTCTCTACAATTTCGGCATTTGAAGCTGTCTCCGCTTCAAATGTAAACCAGAAAGTACTGCCCATCCCTTCAGTAGAAGATACGCCAATATCTCCGTTCATGAGCTTACACATTTCTTTTGAAATCGCCAACCCCAAACCTGTACCACTATAGGCTTTTGTCATCGAGTTGTCCAGTTGGTTAAAACTCCTGAATAACCGATCGATATTTTCCTGTGAAATACCAATTCCTGAATCGGTTACATCTACCCTGATCATTCTTCCGGAAAGGTCCTGTTTCACACGTTTTACTCCAATATCGATGGAGCCACCACCTTCAGTAAATTTGATGGCATTTGAGGTGAGGTTGGACAAAACCTGTAACAACCGTGTTTCATCGATCATCACAATCTCAGGCAAGGTGGGATCTAAATGGTAATACAGGTTGGTATTTCTGGATAAGGCCTGTTGGGAAAACATAGCATATAATTTTTCAAATACATTTTTAAGCCTGATCGGTGATTTTTTAATTTTCATTTTGCCAGCCTCGATTTTTGAAAGATCGAGAATGTCGTTGAGGATGTTGAGCAGTGTTTCAGAAGATTTTTTTATGGTTTTTATATAATTCTGCTGCTCATTATTAAGCGGTGTACCACTTATCAGATCAATCATACCTATGATCCCATTCATAGGTGTACGTATTTCATGGCTCATATTTGCCAAAAACAAGTCTTTCACCTTCACCGATCTTTCAGCAATTTCTTTTGCCCTTAATAATTCCAGACTGGCATCTTTTAATTTGGTGATATCCCTGGCAACCCCTTCTATTTCTTTGGGTTTATTATTTTTGTCATATATAAATTTAACGTTGCAGATACACTTCAATATTGAACCATTGCGGTGTACAATAGATGCTTCAAAGTTTCGTACTGCTTTATATTTGATCAGATCCCTGATCAAGTGTTTAATTCGGGCACTATATAAATAATAGTCGGTGATATTTCCCCCTAACACATTATTAGGTTTATAACCTAACAGCTCTTCTACCGAAGGACTTACTTCACCGATATTGCCTTTTAAATCACACCTAAAATAAATGTCCTGAAAAGATTCGAATATGTTCCTGAATTTTTCTTCACTTTCCAGCAATGCCAGCTCCGATACTTTTTTGGAAGTGATGTTGTGCGCTATGGCAGAAACTTCCTGGATCATTCCATCGGCCGAAAAAATAGGGTTCAGAAATATCTCTTTCCATTGTTCTTCACCATCTACATCTTTATACTTGACCTCGAAATTTACGTGATGCCCCTTAAAAGCTTTACGGTAATAATATTTCCAATTTTTAATATCCGGAACCCTTATTGTATTTTGTTCGGTCAGGTAGCGTCTTTTGAATAGCTGCTTGTATTCAGCCTGAAAATTCTGGTTTGAACTGATTACTGTCAAATCCTTGTTGACAGACCATAACCAATGGGGGCCATTTTCAAAAATTGCTTTAATCCGGGCGTTTTGAACATTAATTTGTTCTTCTTTTTGTTTCCGCTCTATTGATAACGCGATTTGTCCGGATATAAAATCCAATAGTTCGAGGTCATTGGTGGTATAGGTATTCCTGTTTTTATAACATTGAACTGCTATTACCCCTATGGTTGTATTTTCTATCTTCAAAGGTGCCCTACCCAAACTTTCGGAATTTCACCACGAATTTGCAATTCGCCGTTTTTTACTAACTTCTGAAAATCTTCCTCATATATACATACTGGTTGATTTTTTAGAAACGCGTATTCTGTCACACCTTTACCAAACTTGGTTTCAGCAGTAACTTTATGGTAGAATTCATCTACAATATATGGAAATTGCAAAATATTTTGTTCGGTATCCCTAAGGGCAATATAAAAATTTTTTGCATCGATTACTTTTTTTAGTTCCTGGTGGATATTTCTGAATAATATTTCCAGATTGGAACTATTCATGGTCAGATTGGCGATGCTGAAATACAAATTTTGCGCCTTCTGTGCCCTTATCTGCTCAGTGATGTCATGGAATATACTGCGGAACTCACTAGGTTTGCCACCTTCATAACTACAATTGATGTGACCAGAAAGAACAAATCTTTTGCCCCCCTTACCAATAAACCGGGTGGTTATGCGCCCCAATTTTTCTCCATTTGCTATTTTGAAAAGCCGTTGTTTGGTGATTTCATAAT
>JAEWLI010000107.1 GCA_023393375.1 Bacteroidota bacterium | reverse complement strand
GTTCTTCACAAACCTCATCATTCCTAAAATACTGATACCACAGATTTTATTCCGTGATATCAGTATCTTATACCTAAAGGTAATCTTCACCATAGTCCATACTGGTACTTAACTAGTTTGGTTATGGCGAACCTCAGGCTATTGCATCAAATGCTTTTCATCTTCGTGAATAACAGCACTCCATACTCCGGCTGCTGCGGTAGCTCTTGCATATTCTGAAAAGTCGATTGCTTTTCTGCCCAAAACTTTCTCGATATCAGCAGACACATGTGCATTTCTACCATCCAATATTTCACTAAACAGATAATTTATCAACCATATGTAGTCTTCGGGTACTTGATGTGTTCTTAATTGATGCACGTATTCTTCCAGAGAAAGGGGTTGAAACTGAATGTGCCTACCTGTAGCTTTTGATATTTCTGTGATGGCTTGCGGCAAAGTCATTAACCTTGGACCCGTTAGTTCATAGATCTGGCCGTTGTGTTTGTCATTTATCAGTGTTTCCACCACTACATCAGCTATGTCATCAGCATCCGTAAATGGTTCCAGTGCTTCGGCCTTTGGCAAAGCAACATGTCCCGCAAGAATAGGATCGAGGAACATGCTTTCACTAAAATTTTGATTGAACCAACTGGCCCTTACTATGGTCCATTTTTGGGCGGTGTCCATTATGACCTGTTCACAACGCTGGGCCTCTTTTTCGCCCCTACCTGATAGGAGAACCATTTTTGTAATGCCGTTTTCTGCTGCCAGGGAGGTGAATTTTTTTATTGCTTCAAATGCTGTGGGTATGGCCAAATCGGGCTGAAAGGTGATATAAACAGTTTCCATGCCTTTTAACACATCTATCCACGTATCTTGGTTTTCCCAGTCAAATGCCGGTGTTTCGCTTCGGGAACCAATGCGAATATTGGTGTATCCCAAACCAGTTAACCTTTCAACAACTCGTCGTCCTGTTTTTCCTTTTCCTCCAAGTACTAAAATTTTGCTTTCCTTCATGATAGTTTTTTTTAAAGTTTAATTGATGAAGCAAAGTTGCAGGCACTTTCAGAAATTCATTTATCCAAAAAGAATTATGATTTGTTTGAAAAGAATTGTTGTTTGATTTCAATAGGTCTGACACCAAATTTATTCTGAAATGCATTGGAGAAAGAGCTCAAACTTTCATAACCGACAAACCAGGCTACCTCTTGAACAGTCTCTTTGCTGGTGCTCAACATCTCGTAGGCTTTGTTTAAAACGCTCTTCTTGCAAATACTTAAAAACGGGAACACCAAAAAGCTCTTTAAAATTTTTCTTTAGTTTGTTATTGTTCAGTCCGATGAGTTTTGACAATTCGCTCAATGAAGGCGGGTTGGAAATGTTTTTCTCCATAATTTCTTTGGCCATAAAAAGTTTGCCCCTGTCTTCAATTGTGATATGTTCTTTTTTACCTGTGGCAAGAAACGCGAAAAAATGGGAAAGCAACTCATTTACCTGGCTTTTCAAAAACATCTGCCTTGTCTTTCCTTTGTATTGGGTAGTCATGATTTTACACACCGCATTTTGCATATCAGGTGACATGAAAAATTTGGGGCCTTCTACAAAATCTGCATTTGGATTTATTAATTCAGGTAAAAAATCATTAAAAACTTCCTGCTCTTCCTGGGGCAAAGTATGGAGGTTTTTTAATTTTGAAAAGACACTAACCGACTGCAGAGGTTTATTTGGACCTATTTTATGGGAGAATTCTACCTTATTGTTTCCAAAAAAAGAAATGGCAATGCCCGTTGTGTTAGCTATAATTTTAGTTTGATTCTGGTGTTTTATTTCCAATTCGACATCTGCGGAACTATAGAATGCAAAACCAACCGCATCACCATCAATCGCACATTTTTGCACAATGGTCTTATCGGCATTGGATTGCTCTATTAAAACAATGAAATTATTTATTTCTACAATATCTGTTGTCATTATTGGATGGTGAATTGATGATAATGACCATTAACGTCAGTGAGGGAGGTTAAGTTACGGATATTATATACAGTTCAGATCACTGAGGAAACATAAACCAAATGCTGCATCCAATTTTGTCTGAATCACAGATTGTCCCGGATTACTGATTACACAGATTTTCGGTAAGATGAGTGTGATCCGACTAATCTGCTAATTTAAAACATACGTATTAATCATACTTTGACTCAAAGCAGTTGAGTGATTCGTTCATCCGCTGCAAGTAGTCATAGGATGACTTTGGCTGCTGATTGGGGGAATGCTTACTTCATAATGATTCTAATTCCCAGTGCTTTCTTTTTTACCTTCTTCAATTTTTTCTTCAACTTCCACATCCT
Organism: Bacteroidota bacterium; assembly: GCA_023393375.1. Lineage (GTDB taxonomy): Bacteria > Bacteroidota > Bacteroidia > Cytophagales > Cyclobacteriaceae > JAEWLI01. The sequence goes on along the minus strand of JAEWLI010000107.1, from coordinate 410 downwards.
CACTCCCATTGGTTTCTTCAAGACTTTCTGTATTAACCTCTTCTGGTTCATAATTTAGACCAATCAATAGGGGAAAATGGTCTGAGCCTATTGATTCAAGTTTTTTAAGGGAATTTAGTCCAAATTCTTTTGAGTAAAAAACATGGTCGAGTGGATACCGAAAAAAGGGTATAAAAACGCTATAGGTGTTGTATAAGCCTCTCCCTTCACGAGGGTCGGCCAATCCACTGTATTTTCTGAAAAGCTTTGAAGTAACAGACCATCCCACAGCATTCAGGTCACCTGCTACAACAGTCGGGTTATTGGTTTCTTTGATCGTTTTACCGATAATAAGCAGTTCTGTATCTCTTTCATAGGTATCGGTACCTGGCTTTGGGGGTTCCGGGTGTACGCCATAAAAATCGATAATG
>JAEWLI010000206.1 GCA_023393375.1 Bacteroidota bacterium | reverse complement strand
CCCCCTAAGGCGGAATTATATCTGCTTACATCATTAAACACATATCCTAAATTTAATAATTCGTTTTTTACGTCTGGTTCGAAATAGCTACCTTCTATTGTTAATATTGGATTATATAAATCCAGAACAAAAGCGCGGGGCAAATCAATAGCCTGCTGTATATTCATATCAAAAATCAAAACATTATTTAAAACTGCTAATATAGCAGGTGGAATTGAACTATTGCCCGGTGAGCCGATTGCCATAACTGGATCACGATCTTTTAAAACAATCGCCGGTGTAATAGTACTTCTGACCCGTTTCCCTGGTATAACATAATCCGGACTATCAGCTTTTAAAGGATCATGTTCTAAATTACTTATATGGCTATTATAAAAAAAGCCTAAACCAGGAGCCCATTTCTTGCTAATTGTATCGCAGGTGCCATTACTTCTTCCCGACTCATTGTTCCATACTTATCAAGTGCGGTTAGTATTCCATACACCTGACCAGGTAAGGCAGCATTCTTAGCAGTATTTTTGTCTGTTTGTAGATTAAACCAGCCTGCTTTCATATTAGATGGAACCGTCTCCATATACTCGATGACTATACACTGATCATTTTCTTTCGTATATATTGTCATAATGCCACTCCCCCCAATTGAACTCAAATTAGGTTCGACTACACCAATTGTAAAAATAGTTGCCACTGCGGCATCCACAGCATTTCCACCCTTTTTTAATATATCTATCCCTATTTGTGATGAATATTCGCTGGCACTTGAAACGACACCTCCGTTTCTGATAGTTCCGCTATCACCGCTGGCAAAAACTGAAACATTATTTAAGAGCATTAATAAAACCGCTAATAAGAACATTTTTAACGGTTGTATCCCGACATGCTTTTTCATGCTTTTCACCCCATATATCGCTTACATTCATATTGTATCCTAACGTCCATAAAATGAACGTATTTCACTGGCGATTGAAAATGAACCTACTACACAAATGACATCCTCTTTTTGTGCCCCTTCAAGTGCTGTTTTTATTCCATTTAAGGGAGTTTCACAATTAACTATAGTGGAATTGTATTTTCTTAAACAGTTGGTTAAATCTTCTGCGTTTAAAGCTCTCGTATTATTAGGGGTGATAGTATAGAATTTTTTTGCATAAGGCGCGATTATATCAATCATTGAAATGTAATCCTTGTCAGCTAAAACACCAAATACAAAAGTTATTTTTTTTCCTGGAAAGTATTGGATCAAACCTTCTTTCAGAGCCTGAAAACACTGTGGATTATGTCCCCCATCTAAAATTACAACCGGATTCTTCTGCAACACTTCAAATCTGGCTGGCCATGTGGTTTTTTTCAAGCCTTCTTTAATATCAGCATCGCCGATTCTCCACCCCCGCTTTTGTAATGCAAATACCGTTTCTAAAACAACAGCAGTATTCTTAAGCTGATGGCATCCTAAAAGTTTAATAAAAATATTTTTCATATTTTTATAATCAAACATCTGACCATCTAAATCTGAACTTACTGGAATTAATTCCGAGAAATTTGCAATGAATAAATCTGCATTTACTTTTTTGCAGGCTTCTTCCACAACATTAACAACCTCTTGCCCTTGCTGATACAAAACAACCTGGCAATCTCTTTTTATAATTCCGGCTTTTTCCCTTGCGATTTCAGAAATAGTATTTCCAAGTTGTTCCATGTGGTCCAGACCAATTGAAGTTATTACAGCCACCTCTGTATTTTCAATGAAATTTGTACAATCAAGTCTTCCGCCCATTCCGACTTCAAAAACTACGATATCACAGCATTTTCGTTTAAAATATTCAACTGCTATCATTGTAATCAGCTCAAATTCAGTGGGACCCTCCTTCATTTTTTCAACAAAAGGTTTTATAAATTCAACGATTTCAATCAATTCAGAATCTGTAATGCAGCGGTCATTAATTTGATAATACTCATTAAATGTAGATATAAATGGAGACGTAAACAGTCCTACACGATAACCAGATTCATTTAGTATATTAGCAAGCATTCTGGAGGTTGAACCTTTTCCATTTGTACCTGCGACATGAACAAATTTTAGTTGTTTTTGTGGATTACCAATTAACTCATTAAGCTCTATAATTCTGTCTAATCCCAGTTTAGTTCCTTTCCATGACTTGCTATGTATAAATTTTATTGCTTCCTCATATATCATCTTTATCCACCCTTCAAAGTTTACTCCAAATATTAAACGTCTCTACTAAAGCCTTTTCTAATCTGATTTTCGCACTCTTAAATAATTTATCATTATAGGCAGAAACTTCCTCCTCTCCAAAATACCTGTTATCTATATACGCCCTATAATTTATTTCGAATATTAACCCCTGAAATACGTCACCATACAGCGACCGATAATACTTAATTGTATTTCCACCTTTAAATATTGAATCAGTGTTAGTAGAAAAATCATATAACTGCAGATTTTCTTCAAACACTTTTACGGTTTCTCTGTCAGAAGTGGCTCCATCTGAATTTCCAATGCAAATATCCTCATTATATTGCTGAAAAAAGCTGTGTATATCTATTAAATATACCTTCCCAAATTGTAGAATCTTCTCAGACAGCTGTCTTTTCAATTCCTCATGATAAGGCTTATAGTATGTTTCTATCCGCTCAGCTATTTCCGTTTTGCTTAAAGAGCTTTCATATAATCGTGTTCCAAAGGTATTGCTTTCATAAACAACTGATTGTACATAATTATCTGATTTAAACTGATTGGGTGCTCTATTTAAATCAACCACATACCGGCTGATATTGGAAATGATTTGTGTTACCCCATATTCCTTTAAGAAATCAAATAATTCCGGCAAAAACCAATCCATATTGGTCATCACAGCTGACTTTTTCATCCTGTTTTGAATGGAATCAGGCAGATAGGTACCACTATGTGG
>JAEWLI010000204.1 GCA_023393375.1 Bacteroidota bacterium | reverse complement strand
AAATAAGCCGAGACAGTTTACTTTTTGCATTTACCGATTATCCGTTCTCTTTTAACTATTAGGCATAATGCTTGCTATAGTATGTGATTGCATCTAATTTTGCAAAAATAATTTAACCGAATAAATATTGGATTTCAAAGATTTTGATTTTAAAGAAGAACTATTAAATGGCATTGAAGCCATTGGATTTAAAACAGCCACACCTATACAGGAAAAAGCTATTCCCCTAATTCTGGAAGGCAGGGACATCATAGGATCAGCACAAACTGGTACTGGCAAAACAGCAGCTTTTCTGCTCCCAATCATCAATAAAATTATTAGCTCAAAGTCTGATGAGCATATAAAAGCACTAATTATTGTACCCACCAGAGAATTGGCCATTCAAATTGACCAGCACATGGAAGGGTTGTCGTACTTTACTTCTGTAAGCTCTATCGCTGTTTTCGGTGGTGGCGACGGTGCTTCATTCTCACGCGAAAAACAAGCATTATCGACCGGTGTTGATGTAGTGGTAGGAACTCCAGGCAGGTTAATCGCCCATTTGAATTTAGGGTATGTAAAAATCGATATGCTGGAATACCTGGTCTTGGATGAAGCCGACCGGATGTTGGATATGGGTTTCAACGATGATATCATGAAGATCCTTTCTTACCTCCCTAAGAAAAGGCAAAACCTGTTATTTTCTGCTACCATGCCTCCAAAGATCAGAGATTTGGCTAAAAAGACCCTTCAAAATCCGGAAGAAATAAATATTGCCATATCCAAACCCGCAGAAAGAGTCGTTCAGGCTGCATTTGTGGTTCATGAGACTCAGAAAATACCTTTGGTGAAATATTTACTTTCGGCAAAACGCGTAAAAAGTGCGCTTGTATTTTGCTCTACCAAAAAAAGTGCAAAAGAACTAAGCCAGGAACTGAAACGAAGTGCTCTTTCGGTTGAAGATATTCACTCTGATCTGGATCAGTCTGAAAGACAAAAGATCCTTCTTAATTTCAGGAACAGGGAGTTAAAGGCTTTGATTGCCACTGATATTCTTTCACGTGGAATCGACATTGAAGATATTGATTTGGTGGTGAATTTCGATGTCCCTAAAGAGGGGGAGGATTATATTCACCGTATTGGACGGACGGCCAGGGCTGCTGCTCAGGGTTTTGCTTTTACTTTGATCAATGAAAGAGATCAACGAAGTTTCCAGCGCATCGAACACTTATTGGGAAAGCCTGTAACTAAAGCTAAAATCCCTGAATTCCTTGGTGAAGGTCCCGAGTATAACCCAATGGCAACCAAACCACAGGATGGGCGTGGTGGTTTTAAAAAACGTGGAGGTAAAAAGAATTTTACCAAAAGCAGAAAAAAGGACTAAGTCAATTGTTTCTTAACGCATGAATCAGTTCATCTTTCTTCATTTTTGAATACTTGGGTATTCCTACTTCTTTTGCCTTCTGAACCAATTCCTTTTTTGATCGATCTTCATACTTCTTACCTTCGCCACCTCTTTTTCCAGCAGTTGACCTGTCTGTATTCGCAATTCGTGCAGCTTTTTGTTTGCTCATACCCGTCTTTCTCAAAGCCTCATACTGCTCGTCATCTTTGATTTGTGGTCCATGATCCTTAGCCATAATGATTAAATTTGGTTTATAAAAAAACCAACATATCGCCTTAAGGTTATGGATAGCCGGCAAAAAAGATAAGATTATGGGGTTGATGATTAAAATCTTTCTAATAATTTCTATTGTCAGTTTTCTTTTTCTGTCTAATGAAACTTTGAGCAATTTTTTAATGCCTCAAAACAAAGGCAAATCTAATCAGTTAATTGAGGAAAACGGACAAACAAAATGGTAGAAAACGGCACCTCAGGCATGAGTATCATTTGGTGGATCATTATCATCCTTGCCATTATCTTTCTCGTTTGGATGTTCATTAAATCCGCACGATCCAAAGGGTCTTCCAATTTTATGGTAAAGGAAGCTGAACTTGAAATTTTGGAAGGAAGATTCAGAAACGGCGAAATCGATGAAGCTGAATATAAAAAAGAAAAGGATGAACTGACAGGAAAGAAACCCCATCGGTAATGCTTAATCCCCAATAAAATATTTCACACCGGTATAATTAAAGGGTGTAAGTTGTTTCAATTCATTTTTTACCGTGTCATTCACTTTTAATTGATCAATAAATTCATGCATCACGATCGAATTGATCTTTTTATTGGTACGGGTCAATGCTTTGAGGGCTTCATACGGTTCCGGATATCCTTCTCTTCTCAAAATCGTCTGAATACCTTCTGATACAACTACCCAATGATCTTCCAAATCCTGATTGATTGCGGCAACATTCAGTTCTATCTTACCCATTCCTTTAATTATAGATGAAAATGCAATATGCGAATGTGCTACAGGAACACCCACATTTCTTAAAACAGTGGAGTCAGTCAGGTCTCTTTGGAGCCTGGAAATGGGCAGTTTGGCTGACAAATGCTCGAATATAGCATTGGCAATACCCAGATTTCCTTCAGCATTTTCAAAATCTATTGGATTTACTTTATGGGGCATTGCAGAAGATCCTACTTCGTTGGCTTTGATCTTTTGTTTCAGGTAATTCATGGAGATGTATTGCCATACGTCACGACAAAAATCAATCAAAATAGTGTTGATCCGTTTCATACCATCAAACAGCGTAGCCAAATAATCGTAATGCTCGATTTGTGTTGTGGGGTAACTTCTCTTCAATCCTAAAATATTTAACAGGAAATGATTGGCAAAATCATTCCAGTCGATCTGTGGATAAGCAACTTGGTGTGCATTAAAATTACCCGTAGCACCTCCAAATTTAGCTGCATGCGGTATCTCCTTCAACAGCTTTACCTGTTCTTTTATCCTATTATGAAATACCATAAACTCTTTCCCAAATGTAGTAGGAGATGCCGGCTGGCCATGCGTACGTGCCAGCATTGGGGTCTCCAGGGTTTCAGCGGCTAATGCGGTAATCAATTCCAGGATCCGGTCAATTTGCGGCAAGTAAATATTGTGAAAAGCCTCTTTCAACAATAAAGGTGTAGCCGTATTATTGATATCCTGTGAGGTAAGTCCAAAATGAATAAACTCTTTATAGTCACTCAAACCCACCACATCGAATTTTTCTTTAATAAAATATTCTACTGCTTTCACATCATGATTGGTGGTCTTTTCTATTTCTTTTACCCTTAAGGCGTCATCCATCGAAAATTGTTGATAGATATTCCTAATATTATCCAAGGTAGTCTTTTCGATCTTTGAGAGTTGTGGCAGGGGTATATGGCACAGTGCAATAAAGTACTCCACCTCTACCATTACACGATACTGGATCAATCCAAATTCAGAAAAATAACCTGCCATCTCCTCAGTCTGCTTTCTGTATCTTCCATCAACAGGGGTAATAGCGGTAAGGGCATTAAGTTCCATTTTGTTGTCGTTTTTAAAAGAAGGTGCAAAAATATCCAAAAATGTTGATTTATATTTCCTGATAAAGTAATTGTTGCTATAATCATGAGTCTTTAATGGTTATTTGTGAAGGTGGGGAGTTGATGATATCTGTGATATCCGTGCTATCTGTGAGAAAGCTGGGGATTTGTGAAGTCGGTGAGGTGGGGAGTTGAAGTGGGTTTTGTTCCTTTCTCCTTGTTCCTTTCTCCTTGTTCCTTTCTCCTTCATCAATGAACATTCATTACTCATTTTAAAGTTTAATTTCCTCTATTGCTCCGTCCCCCTCTTTGGTTTACTCATTTTTATAAGATAATTTTGCCGGTTACATAAGACATCTTTTTGTTTTATTTGTTTAGCTAACGAGGTTTAAAAAATATTATAAAATGGTTTTCAATCTTTTTAAGAAGAAAAAAAACAAATCCCAACATTCCACTTTAACTATAAAGAGCATCATTAGGGAAACTTCAGATACCATCACCATCGAGTTTGAACAACCAGAGGAAGGTGATTTAAAATACAAAGCCGGACAATACCTGACTTGTATTTGTGAAGTAGCCGGTAAAGAAGAGCGAAGATGTTATTCGTTAAATACTTCCCCTTACCTTCAGGAAGCTCCGGCAATAACTATTAAAAAAGATCCGGAAGGTAGGGTATCAAACTATTTGTTTGAAAAAGCCAAGCCAGGAGAAAAAATTAAAGTATTAATGCCGGAAGGAAATTTCACCACTGAGTTTTCTTCATCCAACCGCAGGCATTTTGTAATGGTTGCTGGAGGCAGCGGCATTACGCCTTTGATGTCGATTATCATCTCTGCACTTGAGAAAGAGCCTCAAAGCTTGGTTACTTTGGTATATGGCAACCGGAACCAATCCTCAATAATATTTAAAGAACGACTGGAAAAATTAAGCAGGGAAAAAGAAGGCCGATTAAAGGTAGTGCACGTATTATCGCAACCAGAGTCTGATTGGCAAGGTTTAAAGGGGCGTATTACCGAAGACACAATAAAACAGACATTAAGCGAATCTCCCTCATTTGACACAACGGATTATTTTATTTGTGGACCTGGAGGCATGATGGCTGTGGTGGAGAAATATTTATCATCCATCGGTGTCACTCAGGACAATATTCATAAAGAACGATTTGTAATCGAAGAGAAGAAAAAATCCACAGGAAGTGCAGAACCTAGTGAGGTCACCCTTTTGATGGGCAATGAAGAATATCAATTTACCGTAAAGCCGGGTAGAACCATTCTTGAATCAGCATTGGACAATGATATAGATATGCCATATTCCTGCCAAAGCGGTATTTGCTCCACTTGTAGATGTTTAAAATTGGAGGGGGAAGTAAAAATGGATGAAGACGAAGGCTTAAGTGATCAGGAGATAGCCGATGGTTATGTGTTGGTGTGTGTAGGCCATCCGTTAACTCCCAAAGTAAAGCTGAAACATGAATAAGGAGATATTGTAATTCTGATTTTGGCTTCGTTTAGCTTTTTCTGATTTTTAAAACTGATTGCGATATGTGATTCAATAAATCTAATATTGACACCATAATCTATCTAATTACACTTCTTTTTTTATTAAAATATCCTGTTGGTATCAGAAGATAATTTAGCTTTTGACCTAATTACCTATGTTGCAATCGTGTAACATATCTGCTAACGGTTACCGTCATCGATTACATTCATATTAACCTATTTGGCTGTCTATTACCATTGTCAAATTTATATCCAATCATATTTATTGCAAATTTAACCTTACATATACCAATAATTTTTAGTCATTAAATTGGAATTTAATTTTTTTAATGTTATATTGTACGATTAAATTCGTTTCTTTAAAATCATAATGTTATGAGAACAACTTCTATTAGGCTATTAGGATTATTGTTCCTGATGATCTCTACGAATCTTCATGCACAATTTTATAATGAAAAAACCAAAATGAAGTATGGTAAAGTGGGTATGGATGAATTGATAATGAAAAGCTATGAAAGAGATACTGGAGCTGTTGCAGTGGTTTTAGCAGATATTGGCAACACTTATTTTGACTACAATCAGACTAAAGGTTTCCAGATCATATTTGAAAGACACTGCCGGATAAAGATCCTGAAGAACAGTGGTTATGAGTATGCGAATATCGAGATCCCGATATATACTTCGGGATCTACAAAAGAATTCGTTACTAACCTCAAGGCATCTACCTATAACCTGGAGAATGGAAATATTATAGAAAGTAAAATTTCCAAAAAGGATGTCTACGAAGATAAGAGGTCAGAATTTAAAAGTGTTCAAAAATTTTCCCTACCCAATGTGGCAGTCGGAAGTGTTTTGGAATTTTCATACAAAATCACATCGGATTTTAGAGAAATCAGAGAATGGTATTTCCAGCGTTCAATTCCGGTAGCCTGGAGTGAATATACTTTGAGAGTTCCTCAATATTATAATTTCCATAAATTCAGCCAGGGGTATGAACCTTTTTATATTTATGATACAAAGAAGGAATCAGCATCTATTAAAATACCGATGAGCAACGGACAAATCCATTCTGAACTTTATACCAACGATATGCATTTTTGGGCTGTAAAAGACGCTCCGGGCATGGCTTCCGAAAAATATATCACCACGCAGGAAGATTTCCTGACAAAAGTGGAATTTCAAATAGCAACGATAAATATGCCATATAGCCGGATTGAAAATGTATTAGCAGATTGGCCAGAAGTACAGAAAAAACTTCTGGAACATGAAAAATTCGGTGTGCAAATCAACAGGTCCGGATTTATGAAAGAAGAATTGTATGCTCTTATACGTGATTGTTCTGACAATAATTGTAAAATAGCAAAGGTGTATACCTTTGTACGGCAGAATATGGAATGGAATGAAAAAAGAAGTTTTTTATGTGAGTCGAATATTAGAAAAGCGTTTAATGATAAAGTAGGGAATTCTGCCGAGATCAATCTCATGCTGGTGTCTGCATTAAGAGAAATTGGATTAGAAGCCAATCCAGTCATACTCAGTACCCGTGACAATGGCCGGATACATCCGGTTTATCCCATCATAAATAAGTTCAATTATGTTATAGCAGCTGTGGAGCTGGATGGCAAATACCTTTTGTTGGATGCCACAGATAAGTACATAGTGCCGGGTCAGCTACCAGCAAGATGTTTAAATCACTTAGGCAGAATAATTTCAGAGAAAGGAAAATTCATTGATATAGCAAGCACTACTGGAAGTACAAGTATGTTTACTGCAGATATGACCATACAAGAAGATGGTTTGTTGGTAGGTAAAATTATGCATGTTTTCAGTGGATATGATGCGGTTAACAAACGTAAACAAATTCTGTATAGTCAGGATGATTATATAAAATCATTAAAAGACGAAAAGAAACACTGGGAGATCGTGTCCCATCAGTTTGAGAATCTGGAAAACCTTGGAGAAAAGCTCACAACAACTTATGATCTCCAAATTGTTGATGCTGCTATACCAGCTGGAAATACCATATTTATTCACCCATTGCTATCCGAAGGTTTTAAGGAGAATCCTTTCAAACAGGAAACAAGAAAATATCCAATAGATTATGCTTATCCGGTTACTAACCTGTATCAAATCAACTTGAATGTACCGGAAGGATATGAAGTTGAAGAATTGCCCGAAGGTGCATTATGGGCTCTACCGAACGATGGAGGGCGGTTTTCATATAATATAGTGAACCTGGGTTCCACTATCAAATTAACGGTGAATTATACTATAAAAAAATCAATGTTTTTACCAGACCTTTTCCCGGCACTGAAAGAATTTCACAATTTGATTGTGGCTAAATGTGCTGAACAAATAGTGTTGAAAAAGAAATCCTGAAAGCAATGAAAAAATTACTTGGCATTATTTGTCTTATATCTTTTACAACACTGGTTTTTGCAGCGGATAAACCTCAGTATGCCGTATCAAATATTCCTGAGGAATTGGTAAAAGATGCTGATTATGTGGTAAGGGAGAGTAGCATACAATATAAAATCATCTCTCCAGGAAAATCGAGTACTTCTTATAAAATTGTTTATACGATTTTTAAAAAGCAGGCTTCTCATTTAGGTACATTGGTAATTCATTATGATAAGATAAGAAAGGTAAAAAGTATTAAGGGAACTACCTACAATCAGTTTGGCAAGCAGCAAGAAACGCTAAAATCAGGTAAAATCATTGACCGGAGCTATACTCCTGACGGAACATTTGTTGATGATGTCAGATTAAAATATGCAGAATTGTCTGTTCCTACATACCCATTTACCATTGAATATGAATATGAAATAGAAACATCTGGAATAGTAACCTATCCTGACTGGTCTCCAAGATTCGGAACCAAATCATCAATTCAAAGAGCCGAATACTCAATTGTGGCTCCGGCAAATCTACCTATCCGGTATAAAGAGTTGTATCTTGATTGTAAAGTGGATGAATCTGTTGACAAAGGTGTTAAAACCTATAAATGGTCACTTGAGAATCTTCCAGTGATTAGGGAATCCGAACCATACAGATGCGGGTACTCGTCTTATAATCCCACCTTATTGGTTGCTCCTGTTGAATTCGAATACGAAGGATATAAAGGCAATATGAAGTCATGGGAAAGCTTTGGAAGCTGGATCAATCAATTGAACAAGGGCAGGGATGAATTGCCAGAAGCAACGATTGGCCATCTCAAGCAGCTTACAGCCGGAATGTCTGATTACGAGAAGACAAAAAAAATATATAAGTACATGCAATCGAAAACCCGTTATGTAGGCATACAACTTGGTATTGGCGGACTGCAGCCTATTCAAGCTTCTTTTGTTGATAAAGTGGGGTATGGTGATTGCAAAGGATTGGTCAATTACACCAAAGCCATGCTGAAGGCTGTCGGGGTTACATCCTATTATACTCTGGTGAATGCTGGCCGAACAGATCCGGATATTGTTACAGATTTTGTTGATAATCAGTTTAATCATGTTATTTTGTGCGTGCCAATTGCAGAAGATACTGTTTGGTTGGAATGCACTAACCAAAATCAGTCTTTTGGATTTTTGGGTACTTTTACTGCCAATAGACATGCCCTTTTGATATCAGATGATGGAGGTAGACTGGTAAAGACCCAGACATTTTGCAATGCGATGAATCTCCAGTCGAGATACGGTGAAGTCAATTTGGATGTTTCGGGAGATGCATACCTGAATCTTGAAACTGTGTATAGAGGTTATCAAAGTGACATTTACAATGACATTAAATCTCTGAGTTATGAGGAACAGAAAAAGTGGTACTACGAACTAATCGATCTGAATGGATTGGAAATTAAAAATTTCACTTTTGAGGTGAAGGATAATCCGAATGGAGAATCGAATGAAAAACTAAATCTTATTGTGAAGCGATATGCTTCTATCAGTGGAAAACGGATTTTCTTTTCTCCTAATCTGATGAGCCGAACGGAGATTAAACTTAAGGATCTGGAAAACAGGTTGAGTGAAATTGAAATGAGATATCCATACGAAGATGCAGACACAGTAAAGATTTTCCTGCCGGAATCATTTTCCCCAGAGTTTATTCCTGAGGAAAGGCATTTAAAATATGATTTTGGTGAATATTTTTCCAAAGTTATTCCAGGAGAAAGGCACATTACCTATATCCGGGTTATGAAAATATTTGGAGGAATTTACCCCAAAGAAAGATACAAAGAGCTGCAAGAATTTTATAAAGAAATAGATAAGGCTGATAATCAGCGCATTATCTTAATAAATGAAACATAATGGTGTATTGGTTTATTTTTTAAACTAAATCACCTTTTGATTTTTTAGAGCGGGAGGAAATCTCCCGCTTTTCTTTCTGCAGCCTATTTTGTATCATTTCAGATTTTTCCAATCATGATATTTGCTGGCAATAGTGGCCGGTCTTTGTGCAGCCAATAAGGTGATAAAAATGATAATGCCTGCTATATAAAGAAAATCTGTATAAATGATTTTTACCGGATAAGCATCGATCACTGAAGAGGCCATGCCCATAGAAACAATGCCAAAAGTTTGTTGAATCAACACCACAATCAATCCTAATCCTAATCCTATTAGTGCGCCAAATAAAGAGATCAATGCACCTTCTTTAATAAATATTAATCTTATAAACCGCTTTGAAGCACCCAATGAATATAATATGGAAATATCTTTCTTTTTTTCTATAGCCAACATTGTAAGTGTAAACAGGATATTAAAAGATGCTACAGCTATGATGAAAGAAAATGTAATAAATACAAAAAGCTTTTCTACTTTCAACACCTTCAATAAGGCAGAATGTTGTTCATCGCTGTCGAGTACTTTAAAGTCACTACCCAATAAAGCTTGGAGATCAGCCTTTACCTTCTTAATCTTCGAACCTTTTTCCGTTTTGATTTCAATTGAGGTCCTGCGATTATCATAATCAAACAGGTCAACTACAAAATCAAGGGGTGCAAATACGTATTTAATGTCATATTGTCGTTCGAGTTCGAAAACAGCGGCCGGCATGATCAATTTATTATTTACCAATCTGGTAGGATCCATAGAAGACATTCTCCCTCTTTTTGGATAATAAATTTCCATCAGATAAAGGCTATTATTGGCAGGAATTGACAATCGGTGTTGAATTCCCCGTCCTACAATGGCATAACTGATATTATTTTCTTTCAGCTTGAGTTCCCCGGCCACAATAGATTTATCCAGCCGTTCCTGATTCAGAAAATTATCTTCCACTCCTTTCAGGGTCACCACCATTTCAGCATCCCTAAATCGTACATAAGCATTGTCTTCAGCTACTTGGGTCACCACAGCTACACCAGGTATATTTTCAATCTTTTCAATAAAGTCTTCTGATACCTCAAAGGATTTGCCTTCTGTAGCTTCAATTTTGAGCTCTGGGTCAAAAGAACTGTATAATGCCCTCACATAATCCTCGAGTCCATTAAATACAGATAAAACAATGACCAAAGCACATGCTCCGAAAGCCACGGCTACCATGGAAATAATAGATATAATATTGATGAAGTTTTTCGTCCTTTTAGACAGAAAATACCTTCTGGCAATGAAATACGAAAGGTTCAACTCAAATCCCTCTTTTTTTAATTTTCTTTCTGTGATTCATCTTCTTCCGGTGGAATATCCAGATTGGAAAGCAATTCATCTATTTTTGATGCATATTCGGCACTGTCATCATGAAAGAAGATCAATTCCGGAACCTTTTTTACCTGTCCGGCAATACGGTTGCCCAATTGTTTTCTTATTTCTTTTTTTAACAATTCTATTCTGTGCATTTGTTGTTCGACGTCTTTCACCAATAAAAAGCTCAGGTACACTTTTGCTACACCCAAATCAGGACTGATATTGACTTTGGTAACGGTAATAAAGACATTGTGAAACAAATGCTTTTGATCTCTTTGAAAGATATCTCCCAATTCTTTTTGAATTAATCTGGAGAATTTATTTTGTCTTTTACTTTCCATGAAACAAATATTACAATAAAATTTGTAAGTTACATGTATAACAATGTAAATTCGAACGTTAACAAACTGATTTTAAAGATTACTAATTAATTTACTGCATTGTTCAGTTTCTTCAGAATAAACGACCCTTACCGGTTGATCGTTATTTTTTTTATCCTGATCGTCATCAGCCTCCCTTTCTTTATTGGTGGGAGGCCGTTAACAATTCCGGAGTTGATGTGGATGGTAGTAGGTGAACGTATGTCTGAAGGAGCTACTTTATATGTAGACGTTTGGAGTAATATCTCACCTTTTTCAGCAAGTGCCTATTGGTTAATTGATGCAGTTTTTGGCAGATCCCACCTTGTTTATCAAATTGCAGGATTGGTATTGGTAATCATCCAAAGTGCCATTTTCAATAATACCATGTTGCAGTTTAAAGCATATAATGAGAACAATTACATTCCTGCCTTTATTTATATGCTGTTGATGACCAGTCATTTTGACTTTTTTACACTGTCTCCACTGTTGATGAGCATGACTATTCTGCTCCATGTGATGCACCTTCTTTTTGGTTATATTCAGATGCGGGTGAAAGATGATGAAATGTTGCTTAAAATCGGAGTGTATCTTGGAGTTGCTGTTTTGTTTTATTTGCCTGTATTTCTAATTGTGATAGTGATCCTGTTATCCCTTCTGTTTTTTACAGGGGTGTCGGTAAGAAGGATTCTTCTTTTATTTTATAGTTTCTTTCTTCCGTTATTAATCGTTGGTGCATACTACTATTTTAAGGATGGCACCAAAGCATTTTTCATCCAATATTTATTTTCATATTTTAATCTAAAAAGCGAATATCTTATAAGCCTAAGAGCCTTGTTGATAATATCTATAATTCCAGCAATTTTTTTGATACTATCTGTGTTGAAGGTGTTTGGATCACTAGGCTTTACAAACTTTCAGGTTCGCATACAACAAATGATGCTGATGTTTTTGATGATTGGTGGTTTTGTCTTTCTCCTTTCCCAAAAAAAAACACCTTATCAATTAGCTATATTTGTACCACCAGCGGCTTTTTTTATCTCCCACTTTTTTCTGTTGATCAAGAGACGCCTTTGGACTGAATTATCATTTGGCATATTTTTTCTATCGATTGTGATCATCAACTGGGGGGCCTATTTTAACAATAGTCTGGTTAATCTGACAGGTAGTGAAAAATTGTTGCTTCAGGAGTCTTCTCTGGATCAAGTGGTAAAGGATAAACGCATCCTGGTATTAGGGGATGATATCAGTCTGTATCAAAATGCAAAGTTAGCTACGCCTTATTTTGATTGGAAATTGGCTAAAAGTCACTTTGAGAATCTTGATTATTATGACAATATTACAGCGATATTTAGGAATCTCACCAATGATCCTCCCGATCTTATTATAGATAAAGGGGATCTCATGCCAACCTTGAGCGACAAAATTCCTATTTTAAAAACCAACTATACAAAATCAGGTCCTGTGTACAGGAAAAGATAAAACACCCAATTATATATTTTTTTGTAGCATTTCCATTTTCAGCTGTTTTTTAATAACTGCTTTTGAAATAAGAATGCTCATTTCATATAAAAAAACCACAGGAATTGATATAAGAATTTGGCTGAATACATCAGGGGGTGTAATGATTGCAGAAATAATGAGAATAACTACATAAGCATGTCTTCTGTATTTACGAAGAGATTCAGGTGTGACAATACCAGCTTTGGTTAAGAAATACACCACGATGGGCAGTTGAAATAATATACCACTGGCCAATACAATCATGATTAGTGTAGAAACATAGGAAGTAATATCAAAGATATTTTCCACATAAGAGGCCAAAATAAAATTAGCTAAAAAGTTTACCGATAAAGGTGTTACCACATAATAGCCAAAGGCTACACCTGTTAAAAATAGCAATGTGACAAAAAATACCGCACCACGGCTCAATCGCCGTTCTTTATCATAAAGTCCAGGGCTTACAAAGCTCCAGAACTCCCAAAAGATATAGGGGAAAGCAACTATGAGCCCTATTACAAATGCTGCGGTCATGGCCATGGTAAACTGGCCGGTCATGGTCCTGTTTTGAAAAGATAGCGGGATCTCTTCTACGCAAAATGCTGTGGAGCCAGTAACTAAATCGGAAAGATTACAAAAAAATTTAAAAGTGATAAAATCTACTGAAGCAGGGGCAAAAATTATGTTTTGAAATATAAACTCCCGGTATACAAAAGCCAAAACAGCAAATATGGTAATAGCAATCAGTGATCTGACAACATGCCATCTCAGTTCCTCCAGATGGTCCAGAAATGACATTTCTATATTTTTTTTGCTCACTTTTAGTATCTAAATAGCGGGAATTCTGACATCCATTGATTCACTTCTTTCTTAATGCCTTTGATAGTAGTTTCATTTTCCGGATCAGTAAGAGCCTGATCAATCAGATCGACAACACGTTCCATATCACTTTCTTTTAATCCCCGGGTAGTTACAGCCGCAGTGCCTACCCGCATACCTGAGGTTACAAATGGGGATTTATCATCAAATGGAACCATATTTTTATTGATGGTTATATCTGCTTTGATCAATGTATTTTCAGCCAATTTTCCAGTCAGGTTTTTAGATCGAAGGTCAATAAGCATCAGATGATTGTCTGTGCCACCTGAAATAATCTTGTATCCTTTATCAACAAATGCCGAAGCCATTGCTTTTGCATTTTTCTGAACTTGAACTACATAGTTTTTGTATTCGTCAGTCAACGCTTCTTTAAAAGAAACCGCTTTAGCTGCTATTATATGTTCCAAAGGTCCTCCTTGGGTACCGGGAAATACACCGGCATCAAGCAAGGATGACATCATCCGTAATTCACCTTTTGGTGTTTTTATGCCGAATGGATTTTCAAAATCTTTACCCATCATGATCACACCACCTCTTGGCCCTCTGAGCGTCTTATGGGTGGTAGTAGTCACAACATGACAATATTGTAAAGGATTGTTCAATAATCCCTTGGCAATAAGCCCTGCCGGATGTGCAATGTCAGCCATTAAAATTGCACCTACACTATCAGCAATTTCACGAAATCTTTTAAAATCCCAGTCTCTGGAATAAGCAGAAGCTCCACAAACCATTAATTTTGGTTTTTCCCTTTTGGCAATTTGCTCTACATTATCAAGATTGATCAATCCCGAAGATTGATCAACACCATAAAACGAGGGTTGGTATAGTTTTCCTGAGAAATTTACCGAAGATCCATGAGTCAAATGCCCTCCATGTGAAAGGTCAAATCCAAGGATCTTATCACCTGGATTCAACAAAGCCAACATGACCGAAGCATTTGCTTGGGCACCTGAATGTGGTTGTACGTTGGCCCATTCGGCATTAAACAGCTCTTTTAAACGGTCGATTGCCAATTGTTCCACCTGATCTACTACTTCACATCCTCCGTAATATCTTTTACCCGGAAGGCCTTCGGCGTACTTGTTGGTCAAAACTGTACCCATAGCCTCTAGTACTTGTGGTGACACAAAGTTTTCGGAAGCTATCAGCTCAATT
The DNA here is from genome assembly GCA_023393375.1 of Bacteroidota bacterium. Lineage (GTDB taxonomy): Bacteria > Bacteroidota > Bacteroidia > Cytophagales > Cyclobacteriaceae > JAEWLI01. Next base: position 68,678 of record JAEWLI010000204.1, on the reverse strand, counting down.
CCGTTTTCCTGTCTTTCTTTTTCCTGATTGATGAGGTCGAAAATCTGACTATCTCTCTGCATATTTTTCTGGGATGAAAATTAAAAGCCCAAAATTAAATTAAGTGCCTGTATTTAGCAAGAATGGAAGAATAGAAGAATGGCATAATACGATTTTCTTTTGACCACCATTTTTTTATTATATATCATTTTTTTGACTAACCACTGATTTTGAAAGCTTGAAGCGGTTTTCAAATGAGCTTCCTTGTGGGTTGATATAAATTGGTTTAATTTTGGTTATATATAAATAGTCTACTCATGAATTTTTTTTATTCTTGTTTACTGCTCCTGCTGCTTATTGTTACCGGGTGTGATGCTCCAATTAGGGGAGATGGTAATAAAATTATAGCCACTCACTATCTGGATGATTTTGAGAACATTGAAATTTCTGGAAATTTTGAAGTTCAATTAATTGCTGACACGACTACATTGCTGATTGTAGAAGCTGATAAAAATCTTCATGAATATATCAACTTTAAAACAAACAATGACTTATTGACTGTTAATAGCGAAAAAATAATGGTAAGCCAGAAGAATCTTCAAATAAAAATACATTATTCGACATTAAAAAATCTTACTTCCGCTGGAACTTCAGCTATATCAAATACATATCCCATCAAATCGGAAAGCTTGGAACTCAATATTCCCGGTGCCGGATCTATTAATCTGGAACTGGAAGTGGAACAATTGAGCATAAATTTGCCCGGAGCAGGAGTGATTAAATTAATCGGGTATGCCAATCACCAACAAGTGGAGTTGAGTGGTACAGGCTCTTACAATGGTTTTAATTTAATTTCCAATGAAACAAAAATAGTGTTGAATGGAGTAGGTAAAGCAGAAGTGAACGCCAGGGAAAAACTTGATGCACAGATTAATGGGATTGGGAGTATTTCATATATGGGAGATCCTGCAATTATCAGTCAGGAAGTGCATGGGTTAGGAAAAATCAGCAAAGCTGATGAGCAAATTGAATAAACAATTTAAAATAAATATTTAAATAAGTGGGTTTAGAAGAATTACGTAAAGAAATTGATGCATTGGATGACCAGCTATTAACCATTCTGAATAAAAGGATGGAAGTGGTGAAAAGGGTGGGTGAATTAAAAAGAACCAAAAATGCAATTATTTACCGTCCCGAAAGGGAAAAAATGATTATTGACCGGTTGTCGAAAACCAATCCTGGTCTCTTAAATAAAGCTGCTATTGAGGCTATTTTCATGGAGATTTTTGCCATCAGCCGGAACATTGAGCTTCCTGAAAAGATAGCCTATCTGGGCCCTGAAGGTAGTTTTACGCATCAGGCAGCTGAAACCAGATTTGGAGCCATGAGCGATTATCTGCCACTCTCATCAATTCAGGCAGTTTTTGATAGTGTCGACTCCAGGCGTTGCAGGTTTGGCGTAGTTCCTATTGAAAATAATCAGGAGGGTGTGGTAAGTGAAACTATTGATGCGCTTGGAAATTACGATCTGAAGATTGTAGCAGAAGTGCCTATTTCAATAAGCTTTGTTTTTGCCACCCTGATAGAAAATGTCAGTCAGGTTAAAAGAATCTATTCAAAGGATATTGCCTTCAAGCAATGTAAAAAATTTATTGAAGATACCTTCATTAATCACAAGATTGAATTGATCCCTGTAAATTCTACTTCACAGGCTGTTGAGAAAGCTCTTCAGGATAAAGAAGGAGCTGCAATTTGCTCCAATATAGCCGCCAAACTAAAAAAACTTCCTGTGCTCTTTGATGCTGTGGAAGATTCACCTGATAATTTCACCCGTTTTCTTATTGTGAGCAAGGATTTTACCAATCAAAAAAGTGGGAAAGACAAGACTTCTGTTCTTGCGAAAACTGCTGATAAACCTGGAAGTCTGGCCGTATTGCTCCAGGATTTTTACGATGCAAAAATTAACCTAACAAAAATCGAAAGCAGACCTGCTAAGGTGGGAAAAAATTTTAAATATTGGTTTTTTATCGACTTTGAAGGGCATTTCGAGGACGATAATGTAGTTAATGTGATAAAAAAGCATGAAAAAGATATCAAATGGTTAGGAAGTTACATCAAATTGTGCTAAATTGTACGAAAATAGTTTTTAACCTCAGATTGTAGTCCTTAATCCATATGTGTTATGGGTTTATCGAAAAATAAAATTTTTGATGATAGAAGTGCCTATTTTTATGTCAAAATAAATCCATTGCATGAGCAACTTTAATAGGCTTTTTGAAATTTACGAAAAATTTGTTCAACTGAGCTATTTCCTAAGCCTTAACAGTTCAGATTTAGATAATTGTATGTCTGATAAGAAATATACAAAAGTATCTATCGAGTTAAGACTTTTAATTGAAGATTATCTCAAGAAGGTAAATTAGGGAAGGTTGGCAAAAAGATCAGAATGGTATTTGCTGAATTAGCCTGACATGTATATTCAAAACAACCGGTAAAATCATATGTTTATCGTCGTTGTAAATAGTAATATCAGCAAGAGCCCGCTTTTCCTGATCACTCATTTGTTTATCTATAATTTGCCTTATTTCCTCTTCTTTGCGAAATGGGTCTCTTCGCAATACCCGTGAGATCCGCACTTCGGTTGGGGCATATACCAGTATATTTTTATCAAGATTTTTGTAAGAACCGGTTTCAAATAATAAGGCTGCTTCCTTGATACAGTATGGACTATTTTGATTGTTTACCCAATTTAGATAATCTTTTTGCACTTTTGGATGTACAAGACTATTAAGCAGATTTAATCTTTCCTCATGATTAAAAACATGCTCTGCAAGATACCTCCTGTTCAATGCTTGTTCAAAATAAGCCTTTTCGCCAAAATGAAGAATAATATTTTTTTTAAGTTCCGGGTGATTTGACATCAACCATTTGGCGCGGTTATCAGCATTATAAACTGGTATTCCCAAATTTTTAAAAATTTCACAAATTAACGTTTTGCCTGCACCAATTCCTCCTGTTATTCCTACTTGAAGAATTTCAGTCCTCATACTCTATTTTTATTGAATCAGCACGAAGGTTTACATCAGCTATAAACTCCGGAAAATCCGTTACACGTAATCGAATTGTAGAATCTCTTTGGTTGAGTCGGCGGTAATCAGCGATAATTTTTATTTGACTGGTGTTTAATTGTTCTAGGTTATTTCTGGCTATCAATACAGAAGCGGTAATGGTTGAATCCCTAAGGTGAATTTTTCCGTTTTCGGGAAAATTGATGGTTTCTATCATTACTTCCTTATCCACTATCATGAACTGTTGTACACTAAAACTCACTGTAATGGTGGAAGGATCAGAAAAAACTTTTGAAGGCAAGTAAGCATCTATGCTTATCTCCTCCGATAAATCCTTATTGATTACTTCTTTATTCAGTGTAATCATAATGGATTGCCCAATGGCATTGACTTGTGATAAAGGACCTGTTACTTGAATAGTATCACTCGAGAGCTGGATGGGGCTTACTATTCGGTGTTCACGCGCAAGTCGAATATTGCTGCTATCAATTATCACAGGTAATGTTCGTGATATTTTTTTTTCAATATTTACATAAAGCGTATCCACCAATACTTCATCTATCCTGATTTCTGAAACCTGGTCAACAAAAATGGGTTTCAGCATATTAGAGGTAAGGAATTTTGTTTCGGTGGGTTCAGATAAAGAGATTTGTACTGGTTGCACATTAAACCAAAAAGTTTTACGTAACAAGTTCCAACCCCCACCTCTTACTTCTAATCTTACTTCTTCAGGTAAAGGATCTACCACAATGGTTTCGTCGCTATTATACTCAAATGAAATTGGGTACTTAATTCTTGCAGCATAATCTTTATTTAAGGCATTAAAGAACCAAAAAATAGTGGCACCTAAAAAACAGAGGGCAATAACCTTCCAGCTTGATTCCGTACCCGGACCAACCATGTTTTTAATGCCCTCTTCTAATTCCTTAAGCCAGATTTTCAAATGAACTTTGCTAATAATTATTTATTTTCAAAACGTTTGCTCGATTCCAGGGAGATTGCTGATTTTTCAAACCTGATCTTTCCGCCTTTTTCTACATCCAGTACAATTGTATCACCCTCGATACTTGCCACCCGGCCATGCACACCACCAATAGTAATTACCTGATCCCCTTTTTTAATGTTTTCTAAAAACTTCTTTTGATCTTTTTGTTTTTTCTGCTGTGGTCTGATCATAAAGAAATAAAAAATAATGGCAAAACCTGCCAATAGGAATAACATGGTATAATCGTTACTTCCTGTAGTTTGCAATAAGATGTAATTAAACATGGTAATTTTAAATTAATTTATATAATATGAAAAATTCACAATCAGTTTTTTCTAACAGGGCCTAAAGCCTGAGATTCAGAAATAACCATTCCTTTTATTCTAAGATAGGTGATTGAAGGTTCAGTGTTGGCTATAATACTCACTGTTCTGTTTTGCAGGTCTGTTTTGCCTTTACTGTCGAAAGCAACCTCTATTTTTCCAGATTCACCAGGACTAATAGGCTCTTTAGACCAGTTTGGGACAGTACATCCACAAGATGGAGTAGCATTTTGTATAATGAGTGGCACATTTCCGGTATTGGTAAATGTGAAAGTATGATCTACCACATCACCTTCATTGATGGTGCCAAAATCAAATTCAAGGTTGTCGAATGTGATTTCTGTTGTTCCTTCAGCTTGTTCAGCAGGTGCGTTGCTTACTGCATGTTGTGAATGGTCATGTGTGGAATGGTCATTTACATTTGTGCCTCGGTCAGTAGCTTTATCACTTGTATTTTTACTATTGCAAGCCAGCATACTGGTTGCCAATAAAGTGGATATGACAAATAGTTTGATTTTCATGATTAGTATAAGTTTTAAAGTCCAACCTGAAATTTACGGGATTCAGGTAAATTTATTGTGTTAAATGGAGGTATATTTACTTATTCAGGGTCTTGTTTACCTCTGATCTGACCCAGTAATTCGTCTACATCACCCAATAACTTTTCTGCTTTGATTTTGGCATCATCAATTACTTTTTGGCCTTCTGACTTAGCTTCACTGGAATGCAGTTCTTTGCCTTCAATTAATGCATCGGTAAGCTCCTGAAGTTTATGCCTGTATTTATCCAATAAAAAGGTTAATTTGTCTCTGGTACTTGATCCTTTGTCGGGGGCATACATAACGCCAACTGTAACGCCTGTTGCCAAACCAGTTAAAAACCCTAAAATTGTGCCTGTCTTGCCCATTGTTAATCTATTTATTTGTTATCTATTAATCCTCTTCCGCTCTTTCTAATTATACCTTCAGCCATCAATTCATTTGCTACTACATCCAATATGCCATTTATAAAATGTTTGCTTTTAGGAGTACTATAAAGTTTAGAGATTTCAATATATTCATTAATGGTCACTTTAATGGGAATGCTTGGAAAATTGATCATTTCGTTCAGGGCCATTTGCAATAATATATAATCGAGTGAAGCAATTCTATCAATTTCCCAATTTTTCACCTTTTTTACAAGAATCTTTTCATATTCCTTTTGATTTCGCACGGAATAGTCGAACAACAATTTGAAATATTGTTTATCATCTTCCCAGTTGGTAGAAAGCAGTGTTAATTCCAGAAAAGATTCTTCTTCAGAGATGTTCTTGATTGTTCTCAACAGCATGCTCTTGACTACACTTTTGTCCTCCTGCCAGTATAAATCTTGCTCTTCCATGAAAGCATCAATTGTTTCACTCTTGAAGATAATGCTTTTAATTAGTTTAGATACTATATTTTTATCATCTTCAAAACCCGGTTCTTTCAATTGAATATATTCCTTATACACCTCAGATTTTTTTATTTGCTCTTTGTACCATTGCCGTACCTGATCCTTATGTTTTGACCAGGAAATTTTTCTGTCTTTTACAATAGTCTGTAAAGCCTTGTCCTCTTTTAAGATTGCAATTACTTTATTGTGGTATAAATTTAAGTCGGAAATGCTTTTTATGTTTGTCAGGTGGAGCGATTCTGATTTTTTCTGTTTTTCAATATAATCGATATTGGCAAATTCTGAAAATTGAATTACCAGTTCAAGAATCCAAAGATAATAATCATAAGTTCTTTCTGCACCGGTTATCATACTGCTCCTGAAATATTCAAAATCTTTTCGTACCTGGTTATGATAATAATCAAATGCAAGATTGATTGTTTCTTTTACCCGTTCTGAAAGTGGTTCATCGGTTTGCAATTCCTCTTTTTCAAAACATTCTTTAAAAACGGCGATAGCTTTTAATTTATCGGTTTTTAAATCCTCCACTTCAGATTCCATTGATTTCCACTCCGGTTCAAGGGTGTTATTGATCAAATCTAGAGCCAGGTAATATTCTGAGTTCTTACTTTGATTGTAGGCATACAGGTTTTGCATGGCCTTAATTCTTAAATTCCTTCTGTTCAACATAATACTACCCTAAAGAACGATCAATCAATTGAATTCTGTCTTAATTTATTTTTTGGTTTTCTTTAATTCTTTTTACTGCTATTAATCTGGCTGCTTTTTGTGGATGTAGGTTTTCTTTTTCTGCTACATTAAATACATCAAAAACCTTTTGATAGATACCCTCTGTCATTTTGTATACTGCTTCACGATCATAATTACCCTGAAATTCAGCATATACATTCATCAATCCCCCGGCATTGATGAGAAAATCCGGAGCAAACAGTATGCCCTTATCTTTCAGCATTTGCCCATGAATTTCTTCGTCCTGCAACTGGTTATTAGCCCCTCCAGCTATAATTGAGCAATTAAACCTTGGAATGGTTTGATAGTTTATGGTAGCACCCAATGCACATGGGGCATATACGTCTACATCCAGGTCATAAATCTCTTCATGATTGACAATTTCTACAGGAAACCGTTGAGCTGCCCACTCAAGCCTTCCATAAGAAATATCAGAAATATATATTTTTGCACCTTCCGTCACCAGGTATTCAACAAGATATTTACCTACTTGTCCCACACCCTGAACTGCAATTTTTTTACCTGCAAGGTTATCCGTGCCAAACTGCTTTTTTGAGGCAGCTTTAATCCCCAGATAAACACCGTACGCTGTTACCGGCGAAGGATCACCACTTCCCCCTTTTTCCTCAGGAAGACCAGTAACATAAGGGGTTTCCTTTGAAATAAGTTCCATATCCCTGGTAGACATATTTACATCTTCAGCAGTTACATATCTACCTCCTAGGCTATGAATGAATTGTCCAAACCTTCGTAGAAGTGCGTCACTTTTATCTGCTTGGGCATCAGCAATGATCACTGCCTTTCCACCTCCGGCATTCAATCCTGAAATGGATGCTTTGTAGGTCATCGCTTTAGATAACCGCAAAACATCGGTTAATGCTTCTGCTTCACTTTTGTATAACCACATGCGGGTACCACCAATTCCTGGTCCTAATACCGTGTTGTGTAATCCAATTATGGCTTTTAATCCGGTAGGCTTGTCATAACAATAAATAATCTGCTCATGCTCGTGCCCCTCTAATTCTTCAAACAAAGATTTTATTGCCGGTTCAACTTTAACTTGGTTCATGAGGCCTTTCTAAATTTTCTATATCTTTGTGCCCTTATATAACCTTTTCAGGTTTTCGCAATGGCAAAATTAGTTCATTTTTTTCTATATATACAATTAATAAAATAGTTCTAAACCAACATATAAAGGCATATTACGTTTTAAAGTTCAGTGAAGGAATTAAAGCATCTCAATAAATATTTAATAAGATATAAATACCACCTCCTGTTAGGTGTGGTGTTTGTAATTATTTCAAATGTATTTCAAATAATACCTGCTCAACTGGTACGTCTCGCATTAGATCTTGTGGTAGACAATTTGAAAGTATTCAATATTTACCAGGAGCTTACTTTACAGGAAATCTATAAGTTCATTGTTAACAATAGCATTCTTATTTATGGTGCTATTATATTATTGATGGCTTTTCTTCGGGGGTTCTTTCTTTTTTTGGTGCGGCAAACACTTATCGTGATGTCACGACTAATTGAATATGACCTTAAAAATGATATTTACAGCCAATACCAGTCACTTCCTCTAAGTTTTTACCGTAGAAATAATACCGGGGATATGATGGCACGGATTTCGGAAGATGTAAGCAAGGTACGAATGTATTTAGGGCCAGCTATCATGTATGGCATGAATCTCGTGGTTTTATTCCTGATCTTAATCCCTTATATGTTGTCAGTGAATGTTAGACTGACATTGTTTGCGTTGATGCCATTGCCAGTTCTGTCTATCAGTATCTATTTTGTCAATAATATTATCAACAAACGTTCGGAAGAAATTCAACGTAGTTTGTCCAACCTTACCACTTTTGTTCAAGAAGCTTTCTCGGGTATAAGAGTCTTAAAATCTTTCTCACGTGAAGAAGAAAGAATAGAAAAATTTACCGGTGCCAGCGAAGATTACAAACTAAAATCACTGAAACTGACAAGAGTAAATTCGTTGTTTTTCCCTTTGATCATGGCATTAATTGGAGTGAGTACCATTTTGACCATATATATTGGTGGAGCGGAAGTGATCAAAGGGACATTGAGTTTTGGCAATATCGCTGAATTTATAATTTACGTTAATCTTCTGACCTGGCCGGTCACATCATTAGGATGGGTCACCAGCATTATTCAACGTGCTGCAGCATCACAGAAACGCATCAACGAGTTTATGTTGGTAAAAAGCGACATCGTATCGAGGCAAGATTTGTCAAAAACAATTGACGGGAAAATTCAGGTAAATAATGTTACCTTCAAATATCCTGATTCAGGAATTGTTGCTATCCGAAATTTAACCTTTGAAGTAAAGGAGGGTCAATCATTGGCCATTATCGGCTCTACCGGATCAGGTAAAAGCACGGTAGCAAATTTATTGTGTAGGATGTATGATCCCTCGGAAGGAAATATTTTGATTGATAACTTGGATATCAGAGATTACAATATTTCAAGTTTACGTAGTCAGATTGGTTATGTGCCCCAGGATGTGTTTTTATTTTCTGATACCATTGAGAATAACATTGCCTTCGGCAGCAATGCCTTTAATGAAGAACAAACAATTAAAGCTGCCAAAGATGCAGATTTATATGAAAACATCAGTAGTTTTCCTGATGGTTTTAAAACTAAAGTTGGAGAGCGGGGAATAACACTTTCCGGAGGACAAAAACAGAGGCTTTCCATTGCCAGGGCAGTGATCAGGGATCCTAAAATATTAATCCTTGACGACTGTCTCTCTGCTGTAGATACCAAAACAGAAAATACCATTCTGAATAGTATGAAAAGAGTAATGGAAGGTCGTACTTCTATTGTTATTTCTCACAGGGTATCATCTGCCAAACTTGCTGATTGGATTATTGTGCTTGACGATGGCAAATTAATTGAACAAGGTACGCATGACTATCTGATATCGCAGAATGGTACCTACCGCGAACTTTACGAAAAGCAATTGGCGGTCGATGAGGTTATTGAAAAATAAATGGTAATCTGTTGAAACTGATAGACATACATACACATCATCCCAAATCCGGGATTCATTACCAGATAGTTAATCAATCCATCGACAATACAACTGGCTTCGATCATCCACTTTCTTTAGCACTACATCCCTGGCAGGTAGATGAAGATTATAAAGAACAGTTATTTAAAATTCAACAACGGATTTCGTCTCCGGAAATCATAGCTATTGGTGAAGCAGGATTGGATAAAGTCAATGGTGGGGAATGGCGGTTACAATTATTAGCCTTTGAAGAGCAAGTGAAAATGGCTAATAATATCAAAATGCCACTAATTATACATTGTGTGAAAGCTTACAGTGAGTTACTCCAATATTTCATCCGTTATCAATCTTCATCGGCGTGGATCATTCATAATTTTACCGGAGGTGCCACTTTAGCCAAACAGTTTACGGACAAAGGTATTTACCTTTCCTTCGGAGCATCTTTGATGAGGGGTCACCAAAAAACCATTGAAGCACTTCGGTCGATTCCCGACAATTTGTTGTTCTTGGAAACAGATGACGATCCTTTAATTGACATTGAAGGGGTGTATACCAAAGCAGCCACCATAAAAAATATGTCTTGTGAAAATCTGAATGATTTAATCCATCACAATTTTACAAAGTGTTTCAATAAATCTATTTAAAAAAAATTCATGTCGAACCAGGATTGGCTTTCCAGAACGCATTTGTTGCTGGGTACAGATAAAATTAACCGTTTGAAAAACAGTCACGTGTTGATAGTAGGAGTGGGAGGAGTTGGCGCATATGCAGCCGAACAGGTTTGTCGGGCGGGAGTGGGTGCGATCACGCTGGTGGATGGGGATACTGTTCATCCAAGTAATAGAAACAGGCAGTTATTGGCATTATTAACCACAGAAGGAATGAATAAAACACAGGTAATGGGTGACAGGCTTTTGGATATCAATCCTGAGCTTCACCTGACTACTATCCAACAATATGCTAAGGACGGGTCTATTCAAAACATATTGGAAAAACCCTATGACTTTGTGATTGATGCAATTGATTCCCTGGGACCGAAAGTCCACCTGATCCATGAATGTGTAAAAAGAAATATGCGTTTGGTAAGTTCTATGGGCGCAGGTGGGAAGATAGATCCATTGCAAGTAACAGTTTCGGATATTTCCAAAAGTTATAATTGCCGGCTGGCATATTATATCAGAAAAAGATTGCACCGAATGGGTATTCATTCGGGTTTTCCTGTTGTTTATTCACCTGAACCTGTAAATCCTGAAGCGATCATTGCAACTGATGATATTCCCAATAAAAAATCGTTGGTGGGTACTATTTCATATCTCCCCGCCATTTTTGGCTGTTATTGTGCATCAGTAGCCATACGAGGGATAATTACAGAGAACGATCCAGAATAAGTTTAATCTCCCGAAGACAAAGCTTCAGCTCCGGCTACAATTTCGAGGATCTCTCTTGTAATAGTAGCCTGACGGGTTCTGTTGTAAGTCAGACGTAATTGCCGTAACAGTTCCCCTGCATTTTCAGTAGCTTTTTCCATCGCCACCATTCTGGCACCTTGCTCCGACGCGTTTGAATCCAAAAAAGCTTTATACAACTGGATTCTTAATGAAGTTGGGATAATCTCTGATAATAATTCTTCTTTGTCAGGCTCAAAAATGTAATCCGATACACCTGAATCTTCGGCAGAGGTGAATAATCCACTAATGAGAGGGAGATAGTTTTCCTCTTTTAGTATTTGTGTCGCGGCATTTTTAAATTCATTATATACCAGCACTACTCTATCATACTTGTGTTTGATAAAACCATCCATCAAATAATCAGCCATTTCGGCTACTTTTTCAAAGGAGAATTCATGGCCAATATCATGGAAGGAATTGTTCACAGGATATGACCTTCTTTTAAAGAATTCCATAGCCTTTTTGCCCACAGGTAATACTTCAACATTGTCAGGTAACATTAGCCGGTAATCATTTTCTATTAGTTGAACCGCTTTTTTAAAAGTACTGGTATTAAATGCACCGCATAACCCACGGTCGGAACCGATCACTACAACCAAAACCTTATGAACATCCCTGATCAATACATAAGGAGAAGTATTGGTATCATCTTCATTTAATCCAGCAACAATGTGCTCTTGAAGCTTGTTTAGCTTATCTGCGTAAGGACGAAGTTTTACAATCATATCCTGAGCTTTACGAAGTTTAGCAGCAGCCACCATTTTCATGGCTTTTGTAATCTGTTGTGTAGATTCTACCGAACTAATCCTGTTTTTTACTTCCTTTAAGCTAGGCATTGTTTATAGGTTAAAATAATGCTGATTATATAAAAACTTTTGAGAGATCTAGAGCTACTTTTTTGAGTACCTCGGCAATCTGATCAGTAAATGCCCCTGTTCTGATGTCTTCCAACAGGTCTTTGTGCTCTGTATTTAAAACAGACAGGTATTGTTTTTCGAATTGCCTTACTTTTTCAACGGGAATATTATCCAATAAACCGTTTGTAGAAGCATAGATAATCGCTACTTGTTGTTCTACAGTCAATGGTGAATATTGAGGTTGCTTTAATACTTCCACATTTCGCCTTCCTCTTTCGATTGTTCTTTTTGTAGTGGGATCCAGATCTGAACCAAATTTAGCAAAAGCTTCGAGTTCCCGATATTGTGCCTGATCCAATTTCAAAGTACCGGCTACTTTCCTGAGTGATTTTATTTGGGCAGAACCCCCAACTCGCGAAACTGAAATACCCACATTGATGGCAGGCCGTACACCAGAATTGAAAAGGTTGGATTCCAGAAATATCTGACCATCAGTAATTGAGATTACATTGGTAGGAATATATGCTGAAACATCACCAGCTTGTGTTTCTATAATAGGCAGAGCAGTCAATGACCCACCACCTTTCACCAAAGGTTTGATCGATTCGGGAAGATCGTTCATTTGGCGCGCTATATCATCATTATTTGTGATTTTCGCAGCTCTTTCCAAAAGTCGTGAGTGAAGGTAAAATATATCACCAGGATAAGCTTCACGTCCCGGAGGCCTTCTTAGTAAAAGAGAAACTTCGCGATAAGCCACTGCCTGTTTTGACAGGTCGTCATAGACTACTAATGCAGGGCGGCCTGTGTCACGGAAGTATTCGCCAATTGCCGCTCCGGCAAAAGGTGCAAAAAACTGCATCGGAGCCGGGTCAGACGCTGTGGCTGCTACCACAATTGTATAGTCCATTGCACCATGTTTTTCCAATGCAGAAACAACTTGAGCTACAGTAGATGCTTTTTGTCCTGCAGCTACATATATACAATATACAGGTTCTCCTTTTTCAAAAAATTCCCGCTGATTGATGATCGTGTCAATCGCAACAGCGGATTTTCCTGTTTGGCGGTCACCAATGATTAATTCCCGCTGACCCCTTCCAATCGGAATCATTGAGTCTATAGCCTTAATACCAGTTTGAAGGGGTTCTGTAACAGGTTGTCTGAAAATAACCCCTGGAGCCTTGCGTTCCAATGGCATTTCATAAACTTTTCCGGTAATCGGGCCTTTCCCGTCTTTCGGTGCTCCTAAAGTGTCGATTACCCTTCCAACCATACCTTCTCCCACATTGATGGAAGCAATGGTTCTGGTGCGTTTTACCGTATCACCCTCTTTTACTTCTTTAGTATCGCCGAACAATACCGCACCCACATTATCTTCCTCCAGGTTTAGTGCCAGTGCTTTTAGCCCGTTTTCAAATATTAGAATTTCTCCTGCCTGAGCATTGGATAAACCATATATTCTTGCTACACCATCACCCACCTGAAGCACAGTGCCTACTTCTTCCAGTTCGGTTTCTGTCTTAAAGTTCGAAAGCTGTTCGCGTAATATTGCGGAAACTTCGCTTGGTCTTATTTCTGCCATTAGTTTGTTCTGCTATGATTCAAATTCTATTTTCAATTCCTTTAGTTTTGTACGCAGTGAACTGTCTATCTGCTGATTACCTACACGTAGTATAAATCCTCCTATCAAGCCCGGATCTATTTGTTCTTTTAATTCCACTGCCTTAGCACCAGTTTTGTTCTTTACCAGGGCAATAAATTGTTTCCGTTCCTGATCATCAATTGGATAATCGGTAATTACAGTTGCGGATGTAATTTCCTTGTACTCATTATATTGTTCATGGAAAGCATGTGCTAATTCGGGTAAAATATTGGCACGGTTTCTCCTTGATAAGATTTCAAACAATGAGATCGTTAATTTATTGAGGGAATTTTTAAAAACAGCATTTAATATGGTTAATTTTTTATGCTGATTGATTACCGGGTTTTTGAGCATGTTAGCAAAATCCCGGTTTTGCATATTTACACTTACAATCAGCTGCATGTCATTGTGCACCTCTTCTAATATACCTTTCTCTATTGCTAATTGAAGCAGTGATTTACTATATCGATGTGCTATGTTGTAATTGGGCATTATTTTTCAGCTAATTTCTGTTTACGTCTTTTAACAGATCATTTACTAGATCCTTTTGAGATTTCTGATCAGAAAGGTTCTTTTTCAACAGTTTTTCAGCAATCTCAAGTGATAAATCAGCAACAAGTTTTTTCACTTCTTGTAATGCAGTATTTTTTTGCGTTTCAATAGCGATTTTGGCATCATTTATCATTTTTTCTGAGATTTTCAAAGCATCATTTTTAGCTTCTTGGCGTATTTTATCTGATGCAGATAATGCGTCTTTTAAAACCTTTTCCCTTTCCAAACGCGCTTCCTGAAGTAGCTTTTCATTGTCAGCTTTCAGGTTTTCAGTTTGTTGTCGGGCCATTTCAGCCTTTTCCAATGCTTCAGCTATTGTATCTTCGCGGGCTTTAAGGGAGCTTAATATTGGTTTCCAGGCAAAAGCTCTTAAAATAATAAGCACAAGCAGAAACACGATAAACTGCCAAAATATTAATCCGGTACCTGGTGTAACTAGTTCCATTTTTTTTATCAATTCAGGTTTAATAAAAGGGCTGATCAGACCTAATGTCAAAGATCAACCCTTTTTAATTACACTTGCTTTAAAAGGTAGTTCTGTTGGCAATCATAAAGCACACAACCACACCAAACAGAGATACAGCTTCGATAAAAGCAGCTACAATAACCATTGCGAGCTGTACACGGCCACCTGCTTCAGGTTGTCTGGCTATGGCTTCCATAGCCGCACTGCCTATTTTACCGATACCAAAACCTGCAGCAAATACAACCAGACCAGTGCCAATACCTGCACCAAATAAAGCTAAACCTGCATTTAATAAAATTGAATTTACCATAATAAAAGTATTAAGTTTAGTTATAAAGTTTTTAATAAAGAGCTTGTGTAGCTCCTTTTTCCTCTGGCTCATGGTGCTCTTCGGCTGCAGAGCCTATATAAATAGCCGATAGCAAAGTAAATATATATGCTTGTAGCAATGCCACAAGTAGTTCAAGAAAATTAATGAACAAAGCAAAAGGTATACTTAATATAGTTAAAGAATACGATTTGAATATGAATATCAAGCTTAGGAAACTGAGGATAATAATGTGCCCGGCTGTAATATTGGCAAATAAACGGATCATTAAAGCAAAGGGTTTTGTAAAAATACCTATGAATTCTATAGTAGGCATTATTGGAATAGGTATCTTTAGCCACCAAGGAACTCCAGGTGTATTAAATATATGAGACCAATAGTGCTTTGTCCCACTAATATTAGTCACAATTAAAGTAAATACGGCTAATGTAAACGTAACGGCGATGTTTCCTGTTAAATTGGCAGCTCCTGGCAACAAACCCAGTAAATTATTTATCCATATATAAAAGAATATAGTCAAAAGAAAAGGCATATACCTTTCGTACTTGTGACCTATATTAGGTTTGGCAATGTCATCACGAACAAATAGGATGATTGGTTCTAAAAATGCCGCCATCCCTTTCGGTGGTGCTAAGTGGCGTTTTTTGTAATTGTGGGCAACAGAAAAGAATATTAGCAGTAAAATAATTACCCCAACAAACATCATTGCAACGTTTTTGGTGATTGAAAAATCAAAAACAAAAACCCCGGAATTAACATGGTGAATAGCACCATGATCATATACATAATCACCATAACTGCCATTTTCATAAAGGTGCCGGGAAGAGAAAACCACAAATCCATCAGCTGAAGAATAAAGAATTACAGGCAGAAAAGCTACAACATCATCGGTAAAAATCCAAAAGTGTTCGTCGGAAATATGGTGCATGATCATATATCCAGCATCAAATTCTTCTCCTTCAGGTGCGGCTGATTTAACTGGTGTAGTACAAATTAAAAATAGTATAAAAAACAATGAAATACTTGCAAAAAATCGGTTATGTACTTTGTCCAACATTTAAATTTTGATCTTTTTTTGACAAATCTTTAATCCTGTCTATGACTATAAACAAATCTAATCCTAAAAATAATAAATGCAAAACCACGATATTGATACCTATTACAACCAAATTGGTTTTATCAAGCATCATAAACAATACAGCAAAAATTACGCTCAATATCAAGCGGCCAATCATAGAAGCTAAAAAAAACATCGTCAGATTGCCTTTATTTTTGGCGACTGCAAAATTAATGAAAGAATTGCTTAATAATGATACAAAGTAATAATAAATTATGAAATAATAGATTTTGTTATACACCAACTGATTATTCAGTATGTTAACTGAATAGCAAATAACACCTATTACCAATGTGTAAACGGTCAATATAATAATGGACTTATTCATGTACTTCAGTTCTTGTTTAATGGGACGGCAAAATTATTGGATTTATTTGGATTTGAACGCGCCAACAATAAAATATACAAGAAAACCCACTATACCAAAAAAAACTGTTAGCACAGTTCCTAAATGATTTTTCATATCTAACCAAGCGTCTAATTTTGTGCCTAGCCACCAACTTATTAATATAACTCCAATCATTTGGGCTGCCAGGCCGGAATACTTAAGATACTCCTGCCCCTGGCTTGACTTCTTGTTGTTGGGGTTTGGCCGCGGGTTTGGATTGTCCGTTTTCTCCAATTTTTATTTCATTAATGGTTACACCCATTTTACATGAGCCATTAAATACTGCTCCAGCTTCTACCAGCATTTTGTTTGTCACAATATCGCCGTGAATAACAGCTGATGGTTTTAATGTCAGCATCTCTGTGACTTCAATTGTGCCTTTTACTTCACCAGCAATCTCTGCATTTTGAGCCAGTATATTCCCTTCTACGCTGGAAGATCCTCCTAATGCTACCTTGGCTTTGCTTTTTACATTGCCTTTTATATTGCCTTCTATCCTAATGTTGCCAAAAGATTCGATATTGCCTTCGAGGAAGGTGCCCTTACCAATAGTGTTGCTAACGTTGGTAATTTCTTCAGGCGTAAGTTTTTCATTTGGTTTACTAAACATGTCAGTATAATATTTTAAAATGAAACTAATTCTTCAGGATTCACCGGATTTCCGTTGTACCAAATCTCAAAATGAAGATGTGGCCCATTCGATAAATCACCCGTGTCTCCAATTATCGCTATTACGTCTCCGGCAGTTACATAATTTCCTACCTTTTCTATAAGTACGGAATTATGTTTATACACAGACAGAATGCCAGCTTTATGTTGTATGATCATGGAATATCCGAAATCCTGAGTCCAACCAGAAAAAACCACCGTCCCCTCTGCCACAGCTTTTACTGGTTCATTATCCTTGGCCACAATATCCACACCGTAATGGCCCGCAGATGGGTCGTACGGTGAGCTGATAATACCTACTACCGGAGTAAAATAAAACAGCTCCTGCAGTTCTGTAGAATAGAAGTTGGCAGTTGAAGCGATTGATAAACCATATCCTTCAAATTCTTTCCTGAATTGGGAATCAATGGAAGAAGTCTTAAGGTTTGTATCACGGTTTAGCCGTTCCAACTTCTCTTCATCAGTTAATGACCTGTTACCTGTACGCTCAGGAATTTCCTCATCACCACTTAATACTTTCTTTACATTATCCAAATATAAATAATGTACATCAGATTGTTTAGTCAGGCTATCAATTGTTAATGTAAGTTCTACCAGTTTTTGGTTGGTTTCACTTTGTATTGTACGTGGATCGAACCACTGTACCAACACACTCCTTACCAGATAAAGACTGATAAATAAAAGCACTGTAAACGCAGCAAACACAAATACGATCAACTTGGCATAACTGAAACTAAAGGTGGATTTTTCTGCAAAATTTTCTTCTGACCGGACTATCAATACATACCTGTTAGTCAACCAGCTTGACAATGTCTTTTTCGCTCTTCTCCTCTTCTTCATACTTTTATTTTCAAAGTATAATATAATAAATTAAATGATTTAATATTATTGTATTAGGGTTCGTTTATTTTCGTTATGAATGAAAAAAGAATTTATCTTGAATATTAAGAATATTAATATTATACTAATAATAATTTGCCTGTTTTTTTTATTTGCAACATCTGGATGTTCGGTAGAAAAAACCAATGTGTTCAGTAAAACTTATCACAATATCAATGCCCGGTATAATGCATGGTTCATTGCCAATGAACATATGAAAGACGTTGAAAAGGCAATTGACAAAAGTCAACGCCACAATTTTAATGAAATTTTAAATGTACTGCCAACCATAGACACAGCCTTGATCTCCAGTAAGGAACAAGAGCTTGACCAGTGTTTTAAAAAAGCATCACTAGCTATTCAAAGGCATAATAATAGTAAGTGGACCGATGATTGTTATATTTTAATAGGCAAAACACGCTTTTATCAGGGTAAGTATGCTGAATCCATTGATTTTTTTAAGTATGTAAATGTAAACAGCGATGATGATAATGCCCGACATGAAGCACTTATACAATTGATGAGAACGTTCGTGGATATGGGAGAGTTTAACAACGCCATATATGTTTCTGATTACCTAAAAAAAGAAAAACTTAATAAAACTAATACCAAAAACCTTGAGCTTCACCGTGCGTACCTGTATCAGCAAAGGCAAGATCCTGATAATATGGTAAAACACCTGATCAAAGCAGCACCCCTTTTGTCCAAAAAGGAGGGGAAAGCGCGGATGTATTTTATTTTAGGACAATTGTTTCAAGAGAAGGGATTTGATGCTGAGGCTTATAAATATTATAGCCTGTGCCTTAAAACCAATCCGGAGTATGAATTGTCATTCTATTCAAAATTGAATATGGCGCAAGTGACAGAGTTATCAGATGGTAGTGATGTCAAGAAGGTGCAAAAGTATTTCAAATCACTGCTGAAGGATAGAAAGAATGAAGAATTCAAGGATAAGATTTATTATGAGATGGGGGAATTTGAGTATAAACAAGAGAATATAGAAGAAGCCCTTCATTTATATAAATCATCCGTAAGTTCAAGTAAAAACAATCCCAGACAAAAAGCATATTCTTATTTAAGGCTTGGAGAATTATATTTCGATCCACTCAAGCAGTATGAAATATCAAAAAGCTATTACGATTCGGTAGTATCTACATTGCCTCAGAATGATGAAAGGTATGCACAAATCAAGTCCAGACAGGAAGTACTGGCAGATTTTGTAACACAGGTGAATATTATACATGATCAGGATAGCTTATTGACCCTATCGGCCATGGATTCTGTCCAACAAATGGCTTTTATAGATGATTATATAACCAAAAGGGAGCAAGAGGAAGCGGAACGCCAAAAACTCTTAGCCAAACAAGGTAGAAAAAGAGGCAGTTCGCAGGTGGCTGGGTTTAATAACGCTTCCAATAGCAACTGGACGATATCTGATGGGGTAAGTGGATCTAAATGGTATTTTTATAACCCAAATTCGGTAAGTATTGGAAGAACTGAATTTACAAGACAGTGGGGTTCACGGAAATTGGAAGACAATTGGCGGCGGTCAAATAAGGAAAGCGAGGATAACTTTACTGAATTAGAAACACCAGACCAAGAAGGGTCCAATGAAAATAACATATTTGATGCCACTCCTGAAGTTGCTGCTGCACTTTACGACCGGGAAGAACTTTTTAATACAATTCCAAAAACCCAGGTAGAGAAGGAATCAGCACTAAAACAAATAGAAGAGGCGCATTTTAAATTAGGGAATATTTATAATTTTAATCTTGATGAAAAGAAAGATGCCGCGGTTACTTTTGAGAAACTGATCAACCGTTTTCCAGAATCTCACTATAAACCCGAAACTCTTTATTTACTCTATCTGATATACAATGGTTTAGAGGATTTTGCTAAAAGTGATCAGTTTAAAACGAAACTTGTAAACGAACACCCCAATACCATATATGCCAAGCTTTTGATCAATCCAAATTATCGTGAAGAGAGTGCTGCTGTGAGTGAGGTGCTGCAGAAAATGTACAAAGAGGCGTATAATTATTTTCAGAGAGATAGCCTTCATAGGGCTTCACAGATTATCAATAAAGGGTTGACAGAATATCCGGACAATGCATTTGCCGATAATCTTAAACTTCTGCAAATATTGATCATCGGAAAGACAGAAGGTATTTACAATTATCAATTTGCACTCCAGAATTTTATCAACCAATATCCTGATAGTGACCTGAATGCTTATGCACGGGAATTGCTAAGTGCAATCGATGTGCATAAAATCAATGTGCAAAAAAGAGAAGGGGTGATCTTCAGGCAAAATCCCGATCAAAAGCATTATTTTTTCGTGGTTTATAATCAAAAGGATAACATTGCTGAACGATTGATACACAGGGTTAACCAGTTTGTAAAAGCTTATCCCGATTCAGAATTAAAGACTGCCAACATGATCCTCGATAGTAAATATAGCCTGATTCTTATAAATGAGTTTACATCAATAGATGAAGCTTTGAACTTTTATAATGAATTTAATAAAGACGAATCGATACTTGGCGATTTAAAAAATTATAAAATAAACAATTTTATTATCACAAAAGAGAATTTTGAAACGTTGTACTCAACCAAAGGGATAGATTATTATGTCACGTTTTTTAACAAAAATTATTTCTAAAATTAAGCCTGAAAATAAAGAGAAATTTTATTCCACATTGATTAAGACCATGTGGATTTCTTTTGCTACAGGATTGATACTATTTATATTATTGATATACAGCATCAATGTCAATTTTATGAATTTGTATGGGGAATTTCCCAGCTATGAAATGCTTGAAAACCCTGAAAGTGAAAATATCCTGGCTTCCGAACTTTACTCTGCCGATGGTTTATTGATGGGAAAATATTTTCGGGAAAACAGAAGCCAGGTCGATTTTGATGAGCTTTCACCTTATTTGGTCAATGCTTTAATCGCAACTGAAGATGTGCGTTTTACAAAACATTCAGGAATTGATTTGAAAGGCATTTTACGGGCTGCAATCGGCAAACTTACTTTTAGTTTTGCCGGAGGGGGCAGCACGCTCACCCAACAATTAGCTGAAAATATTTTCTTCAACAGGAGCCAACATTATAAAGGCAAATTACATGAAACTGGGTTTGGGATCTATGTCGATAAATTCAAGGAGTGGATTGTATCCATAAAACTTGAACGTGATTATACTAAAAAGGAGATCATGGCCATGTATCTGAATACTGTTGATTTTGGTAGTAATGCATTTGGAATAAAAGTAGCCACGAGGACATTTTTTGATAAGGAGCCGGGTGAACTGAATCCTCAGGAAGCAGCAGTATTGGCAGGAATGCTTCAGGCACCTACACGGTTTAGTCCGGTATACAATTACGATAACTCGATATATCGGCGCAATGTCGTTTTAAATCAAATGTCGAAATATGGTTTTCTAAATCCAATACAAAAAGATTCACTTAAAGCATTGCCCATAGAACTTAATTATAGTGTAGAAAATCACAATGAAGGAATGGCTACCTATTTCCGTACTGTAATTCGTGGTTTTTTATTGGACTGGTGCCGTGAACACAATATCGATCTATTTTCCGGAGGATTGCGCATTTATACTACAATAGATAGCAGGATGCAAAATCATGCTGAAGAAGCGGTGAAAATTAAAATGGCCTCGCTGCAAAAACGATTTGAAAATCATTGGGGCGACAGAAATCCATGGATAGATGAGGAGGGAAGAGAAATAAAAGATTTTATGGAACGACAAATTGCCAGATCAGATATATATAGGCATCTTGTAAATAAATATGGTAATAAATCCGATTCTATTCAAACAATACTAAAAACCCCCCGGCGTATGAAAGTATTTACCTGGGAGGGTGATAAGGATACTTTGTTAAGCCCCATTGACTCAATCCGATATTACAAGCGATTCCTTCAAACAGGTTTTATGGCAATGGACCCTCATTCGGGCGACATAAAAGCTTGGGTAGGGGGGATAAACCATCGGTATTTTAAATTTGATCACGTAATGATGGGGAAGAGGCAACCAGGTTCTACCTTCAAACCTATCGTGTATACTGCAGCAATAGACAATTATTTTTCACCATGTTACCCTGTTATTGATGCACCAGTTACCTTTAGTTTACCTGGTCAAAATCCACCTTCATGGACACCTTCCAATTCGAACGGTAAATACTCTGGGGAAACACTTACCTTGCGTCAAGCAATGGCACAATCAATAAATTCTGCGACTGCTTTTGTGATGAAGCGTATAGGACCCGAGATGGTAGTAGAGTATGCGCGAAAGCTAGGGATTAAAAGCCCGCTTCAGGCAGTGCCATCTTTATGTCTTGGAGGTGGTGGTGAATTATCCATTTATGAACTGGTGGGAGCTTATGCCACTTTTGTAAATCAAGGAGTATACACAGAACCCAGATACATTACCCGTATAGAAGATAAAAGTGGAAAAATTTGGGTTTTTCCTTCCAAAACCCAGGAAGCACTAAGTGAAGAAACAGCGTTTTTAATGCTTCATATGTTGATGGGAGGTACCGAAGCCGGAGGAACGGCAATTGGTTTGAACAGAGAACTTCGTGTGGGTAATGAAATAGGTGCAAAAACAGGAACTACACAAAATGCTTCCGACGGTTGGTTTATGGGCGTAACCAAAGATCTGGCCGCTGGTGCATGGGTAGGAGGTGATGAAAGAAGCATCAGGTTCAGAAACTGGTATGAAGGTCAAGGAGGTAGAACTGCCATGCCAATTTGGGAAGAATTTATGTTACGGGTTTACGCTGATAGTTCGCTTAATTATAATAAAGGGTCTTTTATGAGGCCTGAACGGGGAGTTAGTGTTGAATTGAATTGCGAAAAATATAAAAATGTTACACCAGTTTCCCTTGAAGAAGAAGCAGATACCCTTAACAAAAAACCAACATATGATGGCGTAAAAGTTGAAGATATTTTCTGATAGTGTAAAGGAGTTTTTGTATGGATTTTCCGGTTTATTCTCCCGAACAGATTAGTCAGTTGCCAGACAAACCAGGTGTGTATAAATTCTTTTCTCAAGAGAAAGCACTAATATATGTAGGTAAAGCCAAAAGCATCAAAAAAAGGGTCAGCAGCTATTTCAATAATCGTACCCATACCGACAGGAAAACTAGAAAACTTGTTTCAGAAATTTGTAGTATCGAATTCACTATAGTAAATTCTGAATTTGATGCGCTACTTCTCGAAAATAACCTGATCAAAAATAATCAGCCCAAATACAATATTAATTTAAAAGATGACAAAACCTTCCCTTACATTTGTGTAACCAACGAACGATTTCCCAGAATTTACGCTACCCGACAGAAAGTTCCGGATATAGGAACTTATTATGGCCCATATGCTAGTGTCAGAGCAATGCACAACATTTTGGACTTGTTCAGGAGTTTGTATTTTATCAGAACATGCCGGTATAACCTGAGTCCTGAGAATGTCCAAAAAGGCAAATTCAGTGTTTGCCTGGAGTTCCATATTGGAAAATGTAAGGGGCCTTGTGAAAACAGACAATCAGAAGAGGATTATAACAATGATGTAACACAAGCTATCAATATCCTAAAAGGTAATATAAACATTGTAAAGAATCATTTTAAGGATGAAATGCTTGCAGCCTCTGACCATATGAATTTTGAGCGTGCTCAGGATTATAAAGAAAAACTTGAAACCATTGATAAATTTCAGGTGAAGTCGGTTATTGTAAATCCAAAAATCACCAATATTGATGCATTTGCCATAGTGTCTGACGAAAAATCAGCTTTCGTTAATTACCTGCATATAAAAGATGGAGCGATTGTGATAGCTGAAACAATTGAAGTCAAAAAAAAGCTGAATGAAACAGATAGTGATATTTTGGCTTTAATAATCCTGGATTTTCGTGAAAAACATCTTAGCCAGACCAGCGAAGTGTTGGTGAATATACCTGTCGAAATATTTGTTGAAAAACCTGAAATACTCGTTCCTAAAATTGGGGATAAAAAGAAACTCGTAGAACTATCAGTAAAAAACGCGATTTTCTATAAAATGGAACGACAGAAGCAAGAACTTGAAAAAGAACCCAAAGAGCAAAGGGTTTTAAAAACCATTCAACGAGACCTGCGATTGAAAGAACTTCCCATGCATATTGAATGTTTTGACAATTCCAATTTACAAGGTACCCATCCTGTAGCCTCTATGGTTTGTTTTAAAAATGCTAAACCTTCAAAGTCTGATTACCGCAAGTTTAATATAAAGACAGTAGTTGGGGCTAATGATTTTGCATCAATGCAAGAAATTGTATACAGAAGATATTTTAGAGTTGTACAGGAAAATGAACCTTTGCCAAACCTTATTGTGATTGATGGTGGAAAAGGTCAATTGGGAGCTTCAGTTGATGCATTGAAAGAATTGGGTTTGTATGGTAAAATACCGATCGTGGGGATTGCCAAAAAATTGGAGGAAATATACTTTCCCGATGACCCTTTCCCGTTGCATATCAATAAAAAGTCAGAATCCTTAAAGTTGATACAAAGGATACGTGATGAGGCTCATCGTTTTGCCATCACTTTTCATAGACAGAAACGAAATAAAACTTCTTTTTCTACAGAACTTGACACAATCAAAGGCATTGGCAAAAAAACCATAGATAAACTCCTTGGTCATTTTCATTCAGTGAATAATATTAAAAATGCAAAATTCGATGACGTCAAATTGCTAATTGGAAAGGATAAAGCAAAGACAGTATTGGAAGGTCTAAGAAAAGTTGAAAAATAGAAATAAGCCTTAGGTGGCATCACTAGAAATTTGATTTTTTTCGGGAAGTCATGCCACAAATTATCAAATATTTTAAAATTTGTAAATATTATCCCCTCTATTTAAAAAAATCACTTTAAAAAATTTTATTTATTCTTAATAAAGCGTTACTTTGAGGCTTATTATGTATGTAATTGTGTGGCAACATAATATCAATTAAAGGAAACCGCTGTTTTTATTACTTATACTTAACCGGCTTATTTATAAGTCTATTACAGATTGTGGGGAAACTGTTTATTAGGGTGTGTGTAATAATTGTAACTAGTAAACCAATAATAGGATAAATATTTAGGTTCAATATCAAGACAAAAGTGGTGTCGGATGGAAGAAATTCTTAAGTT
The DNA here is from genome assembly GCA_023393375.1 of Bacteroidota bacterium. Classification (GTDB taxonomy): domain Bacteria; phylum Bacteroidota; class Bacteroidia; order Cytophagales; family Cyclobacteriaceae; genus JAEWLI01. The sequence continues at coordinate 43,604 of JAEWLI010000204.1, read as the reverse complement.
GATAGAAATTACAAAAAAAAAGGGGCAGAGAAGTTTGAAATTGGTAAACCTTAACTTTCGAAAAAAAGAAGTTTCAAAAGACAATCTTTTATTCGAAGCTATTGTGAATGGGAAATTCCTTACTGATGAAGACGCTGCCAAAGGAATGTTCAATACCGATCCGGGAAACAGGAACTACCGAAATACCAAGGGCAAGCTTAAGCAAAAATTATTGAACCATCTTTATTTTCTTGATTATGAAAAAGAAACCTATACTCATTATCAGCGTACAGAATATGAGTGTTTACACATCCTTCATCAATGTAAAATACTGATTGAAGAGAATGTAGGCGATTTGGCAGTAAGGAGATTGCCACAATTAGTTAAAACGGCAAAGGAATTCGAATTTATTGATATTGCCATTGATGGATTGGTACTGTTGAGAAATGAATTTGCAAAGGAAGGAAAAAGCACAACATTCCATGAATTAAATGAGGAAATCAGTCACCTAAAGTTGTTCAGGGATGCCATCATGGAATGTGAGGAACTGTATTTTGAAGCCCTTGTTTATATTAATAAATCTGCCAGTTCTCAAGGTAAGGTTATCGACAAAATACCCTCCTACATTCAGACCATCGAATCAAAGTCAAAAAAATTTAGCAGCAACAAACTCGATGTATTAGCTAAAAAATTACAACTCACCTACAATCGGCTCAACCTCAAATTTAACGAGAACATTCAATTGTGTAATTTCCTTGAAAAGGAATACCTGCAAAAAGCCAATGATGAGGTAATCGTAGACCTGGATAAACAGGAGTTGTCATTTATTAAGATGTATTCATTCTTTTTCCTAAAAGATGTGCCCAATGGGGAGAAGTATGCGCAAAAGCAAATAAAAAATTTTAAAAGTGGTAGTGATGAATGGTTTGGATTTTTGGAATATTATTTTTTGTTGCTATTGGCAGGTGAGAAATATAAGAAAGCAGAAGAAATCTTCAGACAGGTAAGAACCAATAAAAATTTCAATCAATTATCTGAAGAAATTTCCTCGAGGTGGCAAATATATAGGGCTTATTTATTATTCTTCAATGAATCGAAATTATTAAAATGGGGCTTTGATACTCAGGAATTTACAAATAAAATCCCTCAATATCCAAAGGAATATGCCGGATTTAACGTGGCTACGCTAATCATCCAATATCTTTACTTCTTGCGTGAAGGCATGGTCAATGATGTAAAAAACCGGGTGAAAGAACTAGGAAAGTATAGTTCTATACATCTAGACAAGCGGCATAACTATAGAAACAGCATTTTTTTAAGAATGCTTGCTATTGTTACCGAAAAAGAGTTTAATTATGAATTGATATTGGAGAAAGGGTCAAATTATTTCCGTAAACTTAAAAAAGCCAATATACCATTTGATCTTAAAAGCGAATTGGAGGTAATTCCTTATGAAAAGCTTTGGCATACAATACTTCACATTTTAAGTACCAATAAACTATACATTCATTATAGGTTTTATAACCCATCCTGATTTTATAACTAGTAATCCCTCCTTTAAGATTGCACAGTTGTCCAGTGTCTCCTGTGAAAAATCCATTCATGGCTGAACTCTCTTTTTAACATAGTAGTGATTGTCGTTTTCTGTTTCAGACTGCTAACATGGAGAATGTTATTATCCGGAATTTCTTTAAAGGATAATATACAAATCTTGTTTAATGATAAAAGATTTCATATTGAATCGGACTAAATTGTAGGATTTGATAAAGTTTCTGATCAAATCCCACTTTTGTTTTTCCAAGGAAAAAGCATTATTATTTCGTTCAATTCAGGCAAAATATTATGCGATATTGTGGTTTTGAAAATTTCACTTGAGTTATCAACATTTATAAAATTCAAATGTTGGTATACAACAGGCTGATAATCAAGTAGTTATGGTGCAATCAAGGAGCGGTGTGGATAACTATTGAAAAATGTGGATAAATTGTATTGACATTTAGAAATCTTTTTTTTGTATAAACTAAACTTTTTAGCACATCAAAAAGTGATATAATTTTACCCAAACCTTACACCCATATCAATGCAAAACATTATTTGTTCTTTTACGTATAATCGTAAGATACGTAAAAATTAATGCCTCTGAATGAATTGGTTAACAACAATATAACTATAATTTAAACTTGGCGTAAACTTAAAATTTTTGGTTTAGCAATTTAGTATACTACCCAGTCCGGATAATTTCACTTAAATCATCATTCTTGAAAAAGTATAATTTTAAATAAATGACTATTATGAAGTGGATATTGGGGATGATATTTTTGCTGTTCATAAATGGCAATCATTCAAAGGTTGAAGTGATCAAATTCGCTGAACTACAGGAGTTGTTAAATGAAAACCCAGATAAGATTACGGTTATTAACTTTTGGGCCACATGGTGTAAACCCTGTATTCAGGAATTGCCTCAATTTGAAGAAATTAATAAAAATGATAGCCGATTTGAGGTCATTCTCATTAGTCTCGACGATGTAGAAAATCTCCAAAGCAAAGTTGAGCCATTTTTATTGCGACAAAAAATCGCCACACAAGTCAAATTATTAGACGAAACCGATTATAACGCTATAATTGATAAAATTCATCCCGAATGGTCAGGTGCAATTCCTGCCACATTAATTTTGGATTTGTCAGGAAAAAAGCATTTATTTGAGAAAGAGTTTAAAGATGGTGAACTACAGGCAACACTGAAAAAATTTGTACAGTAAAACCCAAATCGTATGAAAATAAGACTGTTGATTACGTTGTTCATGGCCACAATATTTCTTAGTGCAACTATAGAAACTGAAGGCTATAAAGTAGGGGATAATGCCACTGATTTTAAACTAAAAGGAGTAGATGGCAAAATGGTATCCCTGGTGGATTATCCTCAGGCAAAGGGATTTGTTGTGGTTTTTACCTGCAATACATGTCCCTATGCAAAACTATATGAAGATCGGATCAATGAACTTCATCAAACATATGCCACTAAAGGTTATCCTGTTATTGCCATTAATCCCAATGATCAGGGAAAATCCCCCGGTGATTCTTTTGAAATGATGAAAAAAAGAGCGGAGGAAAAAAAGTTTGAATTTCCCTATTTGCTGGATGAAAGCCAGACTGTGGCTACATCATATGGTGCTACTCATACACCACAGGTATATATTCTGAATAAAGCTTCTGGTAAATACAAAGTAATGTACATTGGAGCCATTGACAATAACCACAAAGACAAGTCCCTGGCCAATGAAAAATATGTGGAGAATGCCTTGAATCAATTGTTGTCAGGCAAAGAAGTACAAGTAAAAACCACGAAAACCATAGGTTGTACGATTAAATGGAAAGGTTAAGATAATATTCAATATATCTGATAGCAAGAGCCTCCCAATGGCACTTGCTATTCATATTTTAATCTTAGATGTATTGCCTCACTACAAGTAAGATTCACATTTTTCATTACAGATTCCTGATTAATTATTTGGCGCAATTATACTAACTTTGCACCCTTATGAATGGGATGGAACTGACGTCAAATGAAATAGATATAGACAATCTAAACCCTAAGAATTTTATCATAATCAAAGGGGCAAAAGTCAATAATTTAAAAAATGTATCTTTAGCGATTCCTCGTAACAAACTTGTGGTCATCACAGGTCTCTCCGGGTCGGGAAAATCATCATTGGCGTTTGATACATTATTTGCTGAAGGACAGAGGATGTATGTTGAAAGTCTCAGCTCCTATGCCCGGCAATTTCTTGGTAGAATGGAAAAACCTGATGTGGAATATATCAGGGGAATATCACCAGCTATAGCCATCGAACAAAAGGTAAATACCCGGAATCCAAGATCTACAGTAGGCACTTCCACTGAAATTTATGATTACCTAAAATTGCTTTTTGCCAGGATAGGACAAACCTTTTCTCCTGTTTCAGGAAAACTGGTTAAACGTGATACCATTACTGACATTGTCAACTATATCAATAGTTTTCCTGATGAGGAAAGGGTAATGATTTTGAGTCCATTGGCTATTATCAATGGAAGAAAAATAGAAGATGAATTAAAAATCCTGCTCAGTAAGGGTTATACACGAATTGTTGTAAAGGATACCCCTCTTTTTGTAGAAGAAGTCCTTGAAGATTTGGATGAACTGAAAGGAGTAAATCCCGATGAAATACAAATCTTAATTGACCGGGCTGTTGTTAAACAGGGTGATGTAGATAATCAATATCGTTTGGCAGACTCAGTTCAAACAGCATTCTTTGAAGGTCACGGTCAGTGCGTAGTGCACATCATGGGTATAGAGACCCGTATTTTCAACGACCGGTTTGAAGAAGATGGGATGGCTTTTGAAGAACCTTCGGTTAATTTGTTTAGTTTCAACAATCCTTATGGTGCCTGTAAAACATGTGAAGGGTTTGGAAAAGTGTTGGGGATTGACGAGGATCTGGTCATTCCCGATAAAAGCCTCTCCGTATATGATGGTGCTGTGGCACCATGGAGAAGTGAAAGCATGGGCCAATGGCTGGTCCCTTTACAGAAAAATGCTATTCGCGTTGATTTCCCCATTCATCGGGCATATTACGATCTATCGGATGCAGAAAAAGACATTCTGTGGAATGGATGTGAATATTTTGAAGGGATCAATGATTTCTTCAGGCACCTGGAAAGTAAATTACATAAAATACAATACAGGGTCATGCTGTCCAGGTACAGGGGCAGAACTATCTGCCCGGAATGTAAAGGTTCGCGGTTGAGGAAGGATGCTTCGTATGTAAAAATCGGGCAAAAATCGATTACGGATCTGGTATTAATGCCTATCGATAAAACTGCCGAGTTTTTTGCCAATTTGCAGTTGGACGAGCATAGGCACAAAGTGGCTGGCAGAATCTTAAAGGAAATAACCAGCAGGCTGGAATATATGAAAAAGGTTGGGTTGGGTTATCTTACCCTGAACCGGCTTGCGAGTACTTTGTCTGGTGGAGAATTTCAGCGGATCAAGCTGGCGACTTCATTAGGAAGTGCCCTGGTCGGCTCTATGTACATATTGGATGAACCTAGCATCGGTCTACATCCCCGCGATACCCGAAAGCTGATAGAAGTCCTCGAAAATCTAAGGAAAATCGGCAATTCTGTGATAGTGGTGGAGCACGAGGAAGAAATGATGATGGCTGCTGATCAGATCATTGATTTGGGGCCTGGTGCTGGATCCCATGGTGGTGAATTGGTATTTCAGGGAACATTTGATGAAATCCAACTTAATGAGGTTTCTCACACCGCTTTATTTCTAAATGGTAAAGATTCCATTCCAATCCCTAAAAATCGAAGGCCATGGAAGGATTATATTGAAATATCCGGTGCACGTGAAAATAATCTGAAGAACCTGAATGTTAGATTTCCGCTAAATACATTAACAGTAATAACTGGTGTAAGTGGTTCAGGAAAATCTACCCTGGTAAGGAATATTTTGTTTCCGGCAGTGAGTAAAGCAATTGGTTCTATTGCAGATGCAACAGGAAAATATGACCGGATTGGAGGAGATCTGAAAAAAATTAAACAAATAGAATTTGTGGATCAGAATCCTATAGGTAAATCATCCCGTTCGAATCCAGTAACCTACGTGAAAGCTTATGATGCCATCAGAACTTTATTTGCCAATCAACCTCTTTCAGTGAGTCGTGGGTATAAGCCTTCTCATTTTTCTTTTAATGTAGATGGAGGTCGTTGTGAAATTTGTCAGGGAGAAGGGGTGGTAAAAATTGAAATGCAGTTTATGGCCGATATTTATCTCACCTGCGAAGGTTGTAAAGGTCATAGGTTCAAACAGGAAATTCTCGAAGTAAAATATAATGACAAAAATATTTCGGAAGTTCTTAACCTGACCGTTGAAGATAGTATCCGGTTTTTTAGTAAAGAAAATCCTGTGATCAATAAAATCGTGCCCTTAAATGATGTAGGATTGGGATATGTCCGTTTGGGGCAATCCTCCAGTTCACTTAGTGGGGGAGAGGCCCAAAGGGTTAAACTGGCTTCTTTTTTGGGTAAAGGAAATGCTTCAAGCGATAAAATATTATTTATATTTGACGAACCCACCACTGGATTGCATTTTCATGATATCAAAAAATTGTTGGGTGCAATTAATGCTTTAATCGATCAGGGCAATAGTGTCATTATAATTGAACATAATATGGAAGTGGTCAAATGTGCAGATTGGATCATAGATATGGGTCCTGAAGGTGGAGAGAATGGCGGAAATATTGTTTTTGAAGGCCGTCCTGAAGAAATGATCAGAATGGAGAATAATCATACAGCCGACTTTTTGAAACTAAAATTATAAATATACGGATCAGGTTTCAGTATATGTAAATCACACTACTTCACAGCCTTATTTCAAACCCGGATGCCATTAATTCAAAATATCGCTTTTTATCAAACCGGTAGATTGGCCCCGGACGCCCTACTTTCATTTGTTGTTTTTCATCCAGTTGTTCTAAAATATTCAGTTTCATTATTTTTTTTCTGAAGTTCCGTCTGTCAAAGTCTTTTTCAAAAATAGCCCGGTAAAGCTTTTCCAATTCAGAAAATGGAAACTTCTCATCCAAGAGATCAAAGCCGATGGGTTGGTACAATACCTTGTTTCTCAGTCTAGTGATGGCGACATCAAATATTTTGTGATGGTCAAAAGCAAGTGGCGGTAATTTTTCAATGGCAAACCAACTGGCTTCTTCGGCATCGGTTGTAGCTTGTAACTTTAAATGATCCGGTTTTACTAACGCATAATAAGATATGGAAATTACCCGGTTTCTTGGGTCCCGATCTACATTGCCAAATGTATACAACTGTTCCAAGAAACTCACCCGGATGCCTGTCTCCTCTTCCAACTCCCGCTGTACTGCTTCTTCAATAGATTCTTCATTTTTAATCAAACCACCTGGCAATGCCCACATACCTTTATATGGGTCAATTTTTCTTTTAATCAGCAATAAAGACAAGCCATCTGCACTGTGGTATCCAAATACCACCGCATCTATTGACACTTTTATATCTTGTTGATTGTTATCCATTCAATTTAAAAATTAAATTTTAGATTTTTGAAAATAGTGAATCCTAAAACAAATTTCTGCCTCACCTCTGCTCACTGGCCATCTAAATATTGCTTTGTGAGTCAAGATTAAGGGTAGGATGCGTAATTTTAATAAATTTATTGTTTAAAATGTTGATAAAGATAGGATACAAAAATAATCTTTGCGTAAAATTCACACAAATTAATTTGCACATATAGATCTTTTGTTTACATTTGCGTAGAAATAACGCAAAATAGTTTTTCTTAATCTATTGAATCATGAAAAATAAATATGCAATGCTCATCATAGACGGGCAAATTGATTTTACAGACCCTGAGGGTGCATTATTTGTTCCTGGAGCTGATGAAGATATGAAAAGGTTGGCCAATTGGATACTTTTAAATAAAAAACAAATCGATCACATCGTGTTGACCATCGACAGTCATCCAGTTAACGATATATCACACCCGGCTTTTTGGCAGGATAAAAATGGCAAACACCCAGACCCATTCACACCGATCACACTTACCGACATTAATGAAGGTAAATGGATACCGCGATTCTATCCAAAGGAAGCGATTAAATATGTTAAAACGCTCGAAAGCCAAAAGGAGTTTGGTCACCTGATATGGCCATACCATTGTCTGACAGGTTCTAAAGGTGCTGCAATAAATGAAAGCCTAATGGGGGCAGTGAAAGATTGGTCATTGGATGGAAAGTATTACCAAACAATTGCAAAAGGGACATACCCGCTAACAGAACATTTTGGTATTTTCAGGGCAAATGTGCCTGTTGCTGATCGCCCGGAAACACAACTTAACCAGGGGTTGATTGACACGCTCGAAAGATATCAACATATCATTTTGGCTGGTGAAGCTAAATCCCACTGTGTGGCGAATAGTTTACGGCAAGCCATGGATGAGGCACCTTCACTTGCACAGAAATTCATTATTCTGGAAGACTGCATGTCTGACGTTTCCAACATGGGTCATTTTGGTACTCCTATTTATGAAAGAGCAAGGCAATTGGGCATACAATTCACAAATACTACTGATTTGGTATTATAAATTAAGGTAGAGAGCATGTGAGCGTTTCAAAGCTTGCATGGAAATTCAAAAAACGCCTACTTTTGAAGATGTTTGTACCGGATAATTCAGATTTTTCTGAGTTGTTTGAAAGCCGGGAAAAAGTTTGATTATAGTAATAAAAAGAAATTTAAATGAAAAATCTCAATGACATCAGTATCGCGGTTGCCCAATTGGAAATAATCGCTGGCAGACCTGATCTGAATGTGTTGAAAATGTTACAATGCATAACAGCCGCAATCGATAATGGTGATCATGTCATCGCATTTCCTGAAATGGTTATCCCTGGGTATATGCTTGGCGATGAATGGGAAAACAAAGCTTTTATAAATGATTGTTATGAATATAACCAGGTAATTCTGGAAGCATCCCAAAATATCATCGTCATTTGGGGAAATGTGGACATTGACCAAAATCGAGTCAACGAAGATGGAAGAATCAGGAAATATAATGCCGCTTTCATAGCACAAAATGGGAATTATGTGGGCAAAGGAGTCGTGCACAAAACGCTTTTACCAAAATACAGGGAATTTGATGATGCCAGGCATTTTTATTCTTATAGAAAAGAACTCCATGATGATTTAAAAACTTATGAGGAAGCATATTTGCCATTTCCTGTTTCCATAGACAAAATAGGATTTAATATTGGTCTGATTTTATGTGAAGATATGTGGAGTACAGATTATTCAATCAATCCCATTGATTACCTTTTGGAAAACGGAAGTGACATTATTGTCAACCTGTCCTGTTCTCCATGGACATGGCGGAAAAACAACAAAAGACATCGGGTGGTAAGAGAAAGAATAAGCCGTAAACCTGTTCCGTTTATTTATTGCAACAATACCGGTATTCAGAATAATGGGAAAAATATCTTTTTATTCGATGGAAATTCAACCTTTTATAATTCCGATGGTACATTACACCTGGTTGCTGATAGTTATCAGGAAAAAATTATTCGAGCAAATCCTTTTGTAACTGAAAAGGTGATTTTAGCTGACCCGTTGATGAGCAAAGATGCTGATACAGATGAATTGTACCACGGCTTGATTTATGGCATCAGAAAGTTTTTTGAAAAGCTTCCTACAAAAAAAGTGGTTATAGGGATCAGTGGTGGAATTGATTCAACTTTAAGTACACTTTTGCTTGCAGAAGCTTTAGGTCCGGAAAATGTATATGGTGTAAATATGCCCTCAAAGTTCAACTCTGAGACCACAAAAGATGCGGCATATCAATTGGCAAAATCATTAGGAATTAATTATGCGGTCATTCCCATTCAGGAAAGTTATGAATTGACAGTTAAACAAATGGAAAGTGCCACTTTCACCCGACTGGACGACTCAAATCTTGCTCAACCTGTGGTATTATCAGCATTGAACAAAGAAAACATTCAGGCAAGGGACCGAGGTTCCAGAATACTGGCTGCTGTAGCATCAGCCATTAATGCAGTATTTGTAAACAATGGCAATAAAACGGAAATTGCTTTAGGATATGCTACTTTGTATGGTGATGTAAATGGTGCTTTTTCACCCATAGGTGACCTTTATAAATGGGAGGTCTACCATCTTGCCCGATATATTCATGAATTGAAAAATGTGGTCCCTGAATGCATTTTTACGATACCTGCCAGTGCAGAATTGAGCGAAGAACAGAATGTTGATGAGGGAAAGGGGGATCCAATAAAATATGCTTATCACGATCATTTGGTTCGCGCATTTGTAGAATTCAGGATGGATCCTGAAGATATTTTAAAGTTTTATAAAGAGGGAAATTTGGAAGCTACAATAAAATGTGAGGATGGTCTTGTAAAGAAACTCTTCAATAGTGACCAGGAATTTATTGATGACCTGGAGCACAAATGGCGGTCTTATAAGATAAGCATATTCAAAAGAATCCAGGCTCCTCCCGTCATTACGGTGAGCAGAAGAGCATTTGGATTTGATTTAAGGGAAGCGCAAAATGGCTATCATTTTACCAGAAGGTATCTAAAATTAAAGGAAGAAATTTTGAGTAAATAATTATAAAATTTTACTTACAGACCTACATCTTCTGAAGTTGGGGTTTATAAAGTATTAAAATCAAAAATGAAAAAGAGGATTGGTGTTCAGTTGGGCAGGTTTGCCCCATATCATTTAGGACATGAAAATATTACAAAAAGTGTTTTGAAGCAGCATGGTCATAACACACTCATTATGATCGGATCTTCCAATATATTAAATTCCTCTACTCCCTTTTCTTTTGACCAAAGAAAAGAAATGATTAAATGTGTATTTCCCAATATCAACATATTGCCTTTGCCTGATATCAACCCTTATCGGGAAATTAAGGATGATTTTGACAATACATTTGAAAAGTGGCTGGCACAAATTAAACAAATTGAAACAGACTTGAACGGTGAGTTTATTTTTTATGGAGGAAGTGAAGAAGATTTACGCTATTTGTCGAAGGAATTTAAAACCCAGTTCATAATTGATAGAGACAATGATGGCATCAGTGCATCCATGATTCGTGAACTTATCCAACAAAATAAATATGATGATTTAGATAAATTCCTGAATCCTGCAATAGTCCAGAAAGCCATTGCATATTACAATTATAATCTTTCTAAAATAGAATAATCTATGTCAAACTATTTAATTTCACCAAAAGATATCTTCTGTCAAGCTTCTGACGAGCCAATTATTTCCAGTTTATTGGATCTGGACATATACAAATTTCCAATGGGTCAGTTGATTTGGTCAAAGAAGGATTGGGCAGAAGCAAATGTAAAATTTTCTCTGATTGTGAGAACTAAAGATATCAAACTGGCAGAGATTATTCATGAGGATGAACTTCGGGGACAACTTAATCATATCAGAACCCTTCAGTTAAGTGAAGCTGAAATTGCTTTTCTCAGAGGAATGCCTATGCCTGGTGACAGAAGAATGTTTAAGGAGGATTTTCTTCAGTTCTTAAAAAAGCTTTCTTTACCGGATTTTTATTTGAAAGAAAAAAATGGTGATTTTGAACTATATTTTGAAGGTAAATGGTCAGAAGTCACTTACTGGGAAACCATTGCCATGTCACTAATATCCGAGATGTATTATTATGGCATTCACAGGAAATACAAAGTCAGTAAGTTCGAGTTCATGAGCATCTACACAGCGATGTTCCAGCGGATAAATCGGTCTATTTCTAAGATAAAAGAAGAGCCTGGTTTGACATTTTCTGAATTTGGCACCAGAAGGCGTCACAGTAAAAAGTGGCACCAGCTTATATTACAGTCTTTTAAGGACATGTTGCCGGGTCAATGTGTAGGCACTTCAAATGTATTATTATCCATGCAATTAGGTAGTAGCAATCCAAAAGGTACCAATGCACACGAACTACCAATGGTGGCAGCCAATCTTACGGATGAAACAGACGAAGCCATTCGTAATTCTCAATATGAGGTAGTGAAACTTTGGTATGACATGTTCCCCGAACTATCAGTAATACTGCCTGATACATTTGGCACCACCCAATTTCTAAATCAAGCTCCGGAATGGGTAGCTGAAAAATGTGTAGGAGCCAGGATCGATTCAAAGGATCCAGTGATTGCCAGTGAAGAATACATCTCCTGGTGGGAAAAGCATGGCGTTGATCCGAAAACGAAAATATTAATTCCAAGTGATGGTCTTGATGCCGAAAGAATGGTAGCGTTGTATAAACAATTCAGTCAAAGGGTAGGTACTTATACTTTTGGTTTGGGTACTATGGCGACTAATGACTGCAAAGCTTGTTGGTCTTCCAATTCCTGGCCTTCACTGTCCCAATTTAAACCATTCAGTATGGTCATCAAGGTAACTGAAGCCAATGGAAAATCAGCAGTCAAATTAAGCGATAACCCCGGAAAAGCCATGGGAAGTCCAGAGCGGGTAGAAAGGTTTAAGAAGATTTTTGGAGTTACAGGAATGAATGAACAGGAAATTTTTGTATAAAAAAAATAGATATGCCGGTTTATAAATATCCCCGACCTTCGGTTACTGTTGATGCAGTAGTGTTGTATGTTAAAGAAAATCTAACCAGGATTCTTTTAATTCAAAGAAAGAAAGAACCGTTTAAGGATTTATGGGCACTTCCAGGAGGTTTTGTCGAAATGGATGAAACCCTGGAACAGTCGGTCGCCAGAGAATTGAAGGAAGAAACGGGTCTGGATTTAAAATCGTTTCATCAGGTTGGAGCATTTGGTCAACCTGATCGTGATCCAAGAGACCGGGTGATAAGTATTGCTTTTTATACAGTGATAGATCATGAAGCAATAGCTGTAGCTGCTGACGATGCTAAAGATGCCAGATGGTTTGATACTGATCAATTGCCATTATTGGCCTTTGATCATCAGGAGATTATCCGGCAGGCTTTACAGCGCGCTTTTGCGAAATAAAAAATAAAAAAGAGGGTCAATTTTGAACCCTCTTTCTATCGTGGTTTTATTTGATTTCAATCAATCTTGGTGGCTTCGGTTTGGCTTCTTCCTTTTTAGGTAGTGTTACATATAATATCCCATCCTGGTAAGTAGCCTTAATATTGTCAGAAATCACTGATTCCGGCAATGTAAATACCCTTTCAAAGCTGTTTGCATTAAATTCCCTCAATACATAGTTTTGATCATTTTTAACCTCATTTTTGACAGAGATGGTTAAAAGTTCATTTTCCACGTTAATTTCAAAATCTTTCTTATTATAACCTGGAGCTGCCATTTCCAAAACAAAATCATCATTGTTTTCCACTACATTCACCCTTGGTTTTGGCTGATGATAATGATTTAATTCCTGATAATCTTTTCCAAAAAATCTCTCCAGATAATCTGGTAATAAAGTGTTGTATCTTCTAATGATAGTCATAATAACCTCCGTTTTTATGTTTATAATTGCTTTCAAATTTTCTTTGACAATTCAAGTGCCATTCCTAAAATCCACCACAAACAAGACAAAATGGCTCATATTCCATTAAGAGATACAATTATGATGACATTATGACATGTATTGCTCGTTCTTTTTGATCTGAGGTACGCAAGCGTCATTGTGGTGGAGATAAAAATTTTCATAATATATTAAAAAACCAATGGTATAAAAATTGAAATATATTTAATAAAAGCAATCAAAGGCACAGGAATAAATGTTTATGAGAATATGGATTACAGGGATTATTATAAAACACTGGGTATTGATAAGAACGCTACACAAGAAGAAATTAAAAAAGCTTATCGTAAGTTGGCTGTAAAATATCATCCTGATAAAAATAAAGGAGATCAAACGGCCGAAAATAAGTTTAAGGAAGTGGCAGAAGCTTATGAGGTATTGAAGGATCCTGAGAAGAGAAAAAAATATGATACCCTTGGATCAAATTGGAGCCAGTATGGCAATCCCCAAGAGGGGGGAGGTTTTAATACTGGATGGAATGGATTTGGTGGCCGGCGGGGAGGAGCCCGTGTGGAGTTTGAAAATATTCATGATGTATTTGGGGGAGCAGGTTTTTCTGATTTTTTTCAAAGTTTTTTTGGCGGTGGATTTGAAGGGGCGCGTCAGCAGCAGGGATTTAAAGGGCAGGATTATGAAGCCAGCATGACTTTATCGTTGGAAGAAGCTTTTACCGGCACTACCAGATTGATAGATAGAGACGGGCAAAAACTCAGAATTAAAATCAAACCAGGAGTAGCTGATGGTCAGACGTTGCGAATAAAACAGAAAGGGGGAAGAGGTATCCGGGGAGGAGAAACCGGAGATCTGTATGTAAAAATTGCGGTATCTAAACATCCGGAATTTGAAAGGCAGGGTAATGATCTTCACAAATCATTAAATCTGGATTTGTATACAGCAATTTTGGGTGGTAAAGCCACTATCAATACCTTAAAAGGCAATATGGTGATCAACATCCCGGAGGGAAGCGAAAATGGTAAAGTGCTGCGATTAAAAGGCCTGGGTATGCCTGATTACGATCATCAGAATAATTTTGGTGATTTGTATGTCAAGATAGATGTACAGCTTCCTAAACAGCTAAGTGAAGAAGAAAAAGCTTTATTTAGAAAATTAGCTGAAATCAAGGAAAGGGAAAAGTAAACTGATAATGTATTAATTATACAGAGATAGATTTTTAAATTTAATTTACCTCATGTAATTTTTTTCCCAAGAATATAATTTTAAATGTAAAATAAACACTTAAATTTGATCATTGTCATCTTTTAACGGTTTTTATTTTAAATATCTCAATATGATTAATTTAAAAAATTTAGAAGTCTGGTTTATAACCGGTAGTCAGCATTTATACGGTAGTGAAACATTAAAGCAGGTAGATGCGCATTCCAAGCAAATCGCCGATGCGCTTGACAAATCGTCGAAGATACCTGTAAAAGTAGTTTTCAAACCTGTATTAACTACGCCGGATGCAATTTATAAGCTGTGTGTAGAAGCAAATACTACGTCAAATTGTATTGGTTTGATGACCTGGATGCACACTTTTTCACCCGCTAAAATGTGGATTGCAGGGTTAAGTGCCTTACAGAAGCCTTTTGTACATCTTCACACTCAGTTCAATAGGGATATTCCTTGGTCTGAGATAGATATGGATTTCATGAACCTGAATCAATCTGCTCATGGAGGACGTGAATTTGGATTTATTGGGTCACGCTTGCGTATCAATCGCAAAGTAGTAGTGGGGCATTGGCAGGAAGAAGAAGTGCAGGAAAGATTGGGTGTATGGGCCAGGGCTGCATGTGCATGGCATGATATGCAGGGTGCCAAGTTTGCCAGATTTGGCGACAATATGCGTGAAGTGGCCGTAACTGAGGGCAATAAAGTGTCTGCACAAGTTAAATTTGGGTATTCTGTAAATGGATATGGTGTAGGCGACCTGGTAAAAGTAGTAAATCAGGTAACTGATGCTGAAATTGATAAATTAGTAACAGAATACAATGAGAAATATGTGGTTGCAGCTTCACTTAAAAAAGGCGCAGACAAGCATCAATCATTAAGGGATGCCGCTAAGATAGAAATTGGTATGCGCAATTTCTTACAAGATGGTGGTTTTAAAGGTTATACCGATACATTTGAAGACCTTCATGGATTATTACAACTTCCAGGGATCGCATCTCAGCGATTAATGGCTGAAGGATATGGATTTGGTGCAGAAGGGGATTGGAAAACTGCTGCTCTGGTAAGGGCTATGAAAGTAATGGCCCAAGGTCTGGGTGGTGTATCTTTTATGGAAGACTATACTTATCACCTGAATCCTGATGGACAAAAATGTTTAGGTGCACATATGCTTGAAATATGCGAGTCGGTTGCTTCAGGTAAACCTTCTTGTGAAATCCATCCACTAGGAATTGGTGGCAAGGATGATCCTGTCCGTTTGGTGTTTGATGTAGCCCCAGGTGATGGTTTAAATGCTTCTGTGATCGATATGGGTAACCGTTTCAGGATGTTGGTAAATACTGTAAAGGTAGTTCCTACTGATGAACCGCTACCGAAATTGCCGGTTGCCAGGGCATTGTGGGTACCGCAGCCAAACCTGAAAGTTGGTGCCGCAGCTTGGATTCTTGCTGGTGGTGCACACCATACAGGATTTACTAAAGTCCTTACAAGGGAACACCTGGAAGATTTTGCAGAAATGGCAAATATAGAATTCGTGGTGATTGATGAAAAGACGGAGATCTTTGATTTTAAGAAAGAGCTCAAATGGAACGAACTCTACTATCATATGGCTAATGGTATTGGATATTAATATCAATACAGTTATTTCAGATTATTAATAAAAGCCGGTCAAATAAATTCGACCGGCTTTTTATCTTTTCGTAGTTAAAAATCCAGTAACCTCAGGTTATTTACAGCAATATGAGCACCTCTGCTTTTCAGCTGTTCCTCGTTGTTATTTCTGGCTACACCGATTACAATTTTAAATTTACCATCAATACCTGCTTTTATTCCTGCCAGGGAATCTTCGACAATAGCAGCTTCATCGGGTGTCACATTTAATTCTCTGGCTGCTTCTAAGAATATATCAGGATCCGGTTTTCCCTTGAGTTTTCTTTTTATAGAAACAATTCCGTCAATGCACACATCAAATAGTTCGGTAAGCCCAGCAGATTCCAATGCGAGTTTGGAATTTTTACTTGATGAAATTAAGGCTGTTTTTAATCCTTTTGCTTTCCATTCTTTCACTTTTTCCACCGCATCTTCATATACTTCCACACCCTCCCTCTTTAGATATTCATGAAACAGCTCATTTTTCCAATTGCCTAGTCCACATATGGTTTCTTCTCCCGGCTCATCATCCTCGTTGCCATAAGTTAAGGTGATATTTCGGGATGTTAAAAAAGCTTCAACCCCTTTATATCTGGGAACACCATCCACATGCTCTGAATAATCTTCCCGTAAATCAAAATCACGGTATTTTTCCTGGCCTTTATTTTCTCTGCGGTGATTATATCGGTCAAACATTTCCTTCCATGCTTTTGAATGCAATTTAGCGGTTTGAGTGATTACACCATCCATATCCAAGATTACGGCTTTCACTGGAGATTCCATACTTAAAATATCATATTATTAATAATCTGATAAATTTAATAATAGTTCTTTATACTTCCTTAATCAAACTCTTAAATATTGTGATTCTAATAATTTAATTATTCCACTTCAGCATATTTTATTTCCTCAGAAAAGATATCTTTTAATGAAATATTCTCATGATCCAGATAGCTCAAATCAGCTATGAATACTTTTTCGTTTAGTAATTCTTGCTGTTTTTCAATTAACTTCAACAAATTCACTTTAATAAATGCAACATGATATTTTCCGATAGATATGGTTTTTTCAGGGGGAACTACACCCAGGATATCAAGGAAATGTTCTGATTTATATCGGATGTACAAATTCAATTCAACATCATTATTATAGTGAATATTCTCTCGGTGTTCCATTTTTTTATACTCATATTTATAATGATAAAGGCTGGCAGAGATATCCGATAAAATGGCTGAACCTGTGGGGTGACCACCTGCTCCTTTTCCTTTGAACTGCTGTAGTCCCGAAAATTGCCCTTCTACAAGTGTGGTATTCAACTCGTTTTCAATATGATACAAGCCATTTTCACTATCAACAAAAGTGGGAAGCACAAAAGCAGACAGATCTTTATTCCCTGATTTCATAGCTTTTGCCTGTGACCGGATTTTAAGTTTTTGTTTTTTGGCAAAATCAATTTCAACCTGGTGGAGGTTTTGTATTCCAAATGAAAAAATGTATTCGGGTTTTACTATTATACCATAAGCATGAGCTATAATAATGCTGAGTTTATTTACAGCATCTTTTCCACTTACATCCAACGTTGGGTCCAACTCAGCAAATCCCAGATCCTGTGCTTGTTTCAAAGCGTCAGCATAGGTAAGTTGCTCATTATAAATCTTTGAGAGTATATAGTTAGAAGAGCCATTGAATATTCCAAATACACTCTTGAGAGGCTCATTGTCAAAATATTCTTCTAAATTTCTGATAATGGGAATGCTTCCACATGCAGCTGCTTCGTATAAAAATGAACAATGATATTGTTTTTGAATAGTATATAAGGTTTCGAAATTTTCGGCAATCATTTTTTTACTGGCCGATATTACTTTTTTGCCTTTTTTTAATGCAGTAGACACGATATGAAAAGCTTCATCTGTATCACTGATCATTTCTATGATCAAATCCAAATCGTCATTATTCAGGATTTCCCACTTATCGAAAACAAACCTGTCAGCAGGCAGGCTTCTTTTTTTATTTCTATCTTTTACACAAATAGCGACCACCTCCGATTGGAAGTGGTCGTTTTTACAAAGTATATCATACAGACCTTGGCCAACGCAACCAAAACCAAATAATCCAATTTTTAATTTTCGTTTCATCTTATTAACATTATAAATCAGCCGGAATGAATCCCGGGTTATCAATTACTTTATTTTATCAAATGCCTGTTGTAAGTCATCCTTAATATCATCAATATGCTCAATACCAGCTGATAACCTAAGTTGAGTCGGCTCTACACCAGCATTCGCTTGTTCTTGAGCTGATAATTGTTGATGAGTGGTTGAAGCTGGATGTATAATCAATGTTTTGGCGTCGCCAACATTGGCCAGGTGACTTACCAGTTTCAGATTATCTACAAATTTTGTGGCCGTTGCCTGATCACCTTTCAATTTAAAGGTAAATACGCCTCCAAAACCACGGGTCAGGTATTTTTTTGCCAATTGATGATAGGCACTTGATTCAAGACCGGGATAATTCACACTTTCCACTAGTTCATGTTTCTCGAGCCATTTGGCAAGTTCTAAAGCGTTCTGGCAGATCCTGTCCAGGCGAAGTGAAAGGGTTTCTACTCCTTGTAATAGCAAAAATGAATTCATTGGGCTCAACGCCGGACCAAAATCCCTTAGTCCTTCCACTCTTGCCCGAATAGCAAATGCGATATTTGGTAATCCCAAAGGATTATTTTCTCCAAATATTTCCCAGAATTTCATTCCATGATACCCTTCTGAGGGCTCCGAAAACTGTGGAAATTTGCCATTCCCCCAATTAAAATTTCCACCGTCCACAATTATTCCACCTATGCTAGTGCCATGACCACCGATCCATTTTGTTGCTGATTGCACTACTACATTGGCACCATATTTTATAGGTTGTGCCAGATAACCTGCACCCCCAAAAGTATTGTCCACGATCAAAGGAATCTGATATTTACCGGCCAAAGCAGCAAATTTTTCAAAATCAGGAATATTAAAACCCGGATTTCCTATTGTTTCCAGATAGATAGCCCTTGTTTTGTCATCAATCAGTTTTTCATATTCCTCAATTACATCATTTTTGGGAAACCGGACATCTATACCCAATCGTTTAAATGAAACCTTAAACTGATTATAAGTTCCACCATACAAATATTGAGAGGAGACAAAGTTTTCTCCAGCCTGAAGAATATTGTTCAATGCAATAAACTGTGCGGCCTGACCTGAAGATACAGCCAATGCAGCTACACCGCCTTCTAAAGCAGCAATCCTTTTTTCGAAGACATCGGTAGTAGGATTCATGATCCTGGTGTAAATATTGCCAAATTCTTTAAGGGCAAAAAGATTGGCCCCATGTTCAGAATTTTTAAAAACATAAGAAGTAGTCTGGTAGATAGGTACCGCACGTGATTGCGTGGTTGCATCTATTTCCTGTCCAGCGTGAAGTTGGAGCGTTTCGAATCTTAATTGTGACATGTTTAATTTTATTTTATGGTTAATAATATTTTACTGGATATACGAATAATTAAATCTTCCGGAGAAGAAAAGATATGTGAAATAAGGATTTATTGATTATTATACTATCCTTAACAACACATTCGCGTTGTTGTGGTCGTGTATAGCGTAGTATAAATCTGGGGATAATGAACAGAAAGGCTTTTGCCCGAAATTTTCTGTTTTGTAAATTGAATTGAATGATTTTTCATGCTTTAATTAATTAATTTATATTCCCCCTTTTCGGGATCAGGATTTAGCACCTTGTATTTGTTCACAGGTTGCTAGAGTTTCAGTGAGCCTGTCTCTCCACTCTTCTTTATAAATCAATTACAAAAAATGTAAATTGACTTTGAGTTGCCAAAAATAGACAAAGAGAAGTGCACTTGCAAGTATGAAATGGAAAAAAATATAGTATAGTGTTTACTTCTGGTTATTATTACAAAGGGGATGGAATGGGTAACTTTATTTACGGAATGAAGCATTTTCCAACAGTTCTTCTAAACTTACTTCCTGTAACTTATATTTATAGCGATATTCCCGGTAATCGTTATATATTTTCAAAGCCAGATCGTATTCAGATGCATTTACAAGGTACAAAAGATCTGGCATATAAAGTTGCAGGAAATGCTGTAGTTCTTCGTCTGTTAGCCCAGTAACCTGTTTTACCACGTCTGTATAACCCATCTCAAGTAGAAGGATTGCTTCTTCCCTTTGTTTTTCTCTTGTTTCCTTTTCAATGATTTGCTTTAGTTTTTTGCGTTGTTTAAAATCTTTATTAAAAAGATTGGCAAACGCTGTTATGGCACCTTCCAACTTAGCACCTCCGGGAGACACCCCAATGCCAATGGCAGGTTTCTCTACCTTTTCCATATCTTCGAACAGGGGTTCAGGCTTCTCTTGAATGATCGATACATCCTCCGGTTTATTCTTATTCAATATTTCCTCGAGGTGATATGCCCGAATTTCAACAGGATTTAGTGTAATGGTAATAGGACGAAGCTTTACCCGAATATTTTTGTAATTATTTTCTGATGAATCCTGAAAAACCATCCGGGTAATGGTATATCCAATCGAAGAAAAATGTAATGTATCGTTTTTGTCAATGTTTAAGGTGAAGTTCCCCGTTTGATCGGAAGTAATGCCGGTATTTTGGCTGATATTGATGATATGGACAAATGGAACGACTTCATTATTTTCAGCATCTATAATGGTTCCGGAAATTTCAATGCGCTCTTGTGCAAATAAAAAATCCAGTGGGAAAAAAAATAAAATTGCGAAAAGAAACCTCATTAGTACCACAAAATCATTTTACAAAGATGGCTCCAAGTTTTCAAAGAAACGAAAATACAGGTAAAATAAAGGTAGATCTATGAGATAAATTAAGTTAAACTTTCTTAAAAAAAGAAAAGCCCAGGAAAATCCGGGGCTTTTAAACCTATTTGAAAGTCTATTAGTAGCTTTTAGAATGTTTTCTGATATACTGTTTGATCAACAGACACTTCGAAACTGCAATGGGTGGTATTCCCAAGATTATAAATTTTGCTAAAACTCGTTTGCTCTTTAATGGATTCGGAAAAGATTAAATTATTTTGTTCATTATAGATGTTTACTTTTACCGGTTTTTCAATGGAACCAATTACTGACAATTTGTATTTACCATCATTATTCTCCACATTTATTTTTGAAACAGGTTTAACAACAGGGGAATAATTTACTTGATGTGTTACTACCCGGTTACTTTCTACGATCTTGAAAGTATAATTCCCTGCTTTCATTTCTTTAAAATTGTAAGGTCGGGACACAATCCCAGCTCCTTTAATATGGTCAGTATAGATTAATTGGCTCTTTTCATTGTAAATAAATATGTTTACAGGCCGCTCAGTAAAAGTTTTATATACAAGTATAAAACTGCTACCATCATAATTTATGGTGTATTTGGCAACTTCTACTTCCTTCTTGTTTTTGCCATCTTTTACATTAGCAGTAACCAATAAGGGACACATCATCACAATCATCAGAATATTAATAAATAAAGTTTTCATGGCATTTGTATTTTTGATTTGTTTAACGATACAAATGTATAAATAAAAAATTGATAAAATAGGGCGTTGTAATAATAGATGAAATATAATATTTACATAATACGAAGCAAAATGCGATGATTATGATAAAATATGTGCTAAATCGGGAAATTTGAGTGCTTCATGGTTAAGAATAAACAACTCAAATTATAACATATATCCAAATAATATATGCATAAATGAATATGAAAAGTATAAAAAACTGATTTATTGGATAAAATATATTAATAAAATGGTCTAATGTAGGTGTTAAAATTGTACTATTTTTTAATTCCGTCCCTTAAAGTAATTAAATATTATTCTAAATTTAATTTTTTGGCATGTAAGAAAAAATGCTGATTTTATGAGACATTAAATATTAAAATAGAATCTTGCAAAACTGAAATAGACAGTAATAATATATCGAGAAAGTTATAATTATAAAATAATATTCCTATAAGGCTTCATTTGTATTTTGAATACAAAATAATGTTTTGATAATTGTTTCGATTGGAGTATTAAACCTTTAGCTATATTATGCGTAAATTCTTTATTTTATAATGTAATAACTAATACTGTTTAGTTCTGGATAATCTGTTTTTTAGTTAAAATATGAATTTTTAAACTAATTCTTAAAGTATTATCCCTCCTTCTTGTAAATGTATAAAATAAATAGGAATCTTGTATTTACAAAATAATAAAGAAGAGTTTCCCGAACATACCAAAATAATATTCCATTCATGTTATTCCTTAAAATCATAATCGTTGGCAGTTTCTCGATGATTTTAGCTGGGATGTTATTGGGTCAACAAAAAGAGGCCAACACCTATTCAGTATCAACGATTGACAGCCTCAACAATCGGTCTGCAATGATGATTAAGGCCCCTAACACCAATCAAGGATTAGAATATGCAAGAAAAGCTGCCAGTGAATCAAAAAAGGCGAATTATCTTAAGGGATTGGCTGAGGCTTATTATAACATAGGTGATTATTATTATTTCAGGTATGAAAAAGACAGTGCTTTTTTTTATTTTAAACTATCCACAGGAATAGCTGAATTAATTGATCATAAATCACTTGTCTCTCAAAATCAGTATTCTATCGCTCACATATATTTCGAAATTGATAAATATGATGAAGCGTTGCAATTTGCTAAAAGTGCAATATCTGAAGCTGATAATCGGGAAGATTCAATTCGGCTGGCCAAAATCAACAAACTGATTTGTGAAGTATATAACTTTAAAGGGGAAAATGAAAAGTCCATTGATTATTGCATTGCCTGCTTGGATTTATATGAGAATTTGAATGACCCGGTGGGTAAGGCAAATGTGTTGAATGTTATTGGTAATATTTATACACAATTTAAAGTTTTTAATAAAGCCGAAAAACACCTTCAGGAGGCGTTGTATTTAGGTATAGAACATGGCGATCAAGTTCTTCAGGCTACTTCATATAGTTCTTTGGCAGAACTTCATTTTGCAAAAGGGGAATATTCAGCGGCATTGGCCAATTATAATTTGGCATATGCCATTGACACTGTAATATACGACACCTTAGGATTAGCTTATTCCTCCTTTTCGATGGGTAAAACCTATCTGATCATGGATAGCGTGGAAAAATCGTTGGAATATCTCAATAAAAGCCTTGTGTTTTCTCAAATCGTACAGGATAATGACCTGATTTCTAACACATATGCCATGATGGGCAAGGCTTACCATGTAAAAGGCAGAAATAAGGAAGCATTAGATTATCTTGAGAAAAGCCTCATTATAGCCACAGAAATTGATGCTTATCCGATCCTGCATTTTGTGAATAAAACCATTGCAGAATATTATGAAAAATCAGGCAACCCAAAAACGGCCTTGCATTATTACAAACAATATATGCAATATGACGATCGATTAAAGCACGATTATAATGCCCGTAAGATCGCTGAAGTAGATGCTATTTATGACCTGGCACATAAAGAACGTCAGATAGAAATACTTACTAAGGAAAATGAAATCCAAACGCTACAAGCTCGTCAGCGTGAATTGATGAACAAGGGGCTGGTTGCTTCAGTTTTTTTTACCCTTATAATGGCAGGGATCCTCTTCAGTAGAAACAGGATTAAAAACAAGGCCAATAGAGAACTCAAAAGGCAAAAAGAAGCTATTAATCATCAAAAAGAGGAAATTGAACAACAGCGCGACGACATTCAACAAAAAAGCCTTACTCTTTCTGAATTTAATAAGCAGATTACCGATAGCATTGAATATGCACGACGGATACAATTGTCGTTATTTCCCAGCGGGGCCGAATTAAAACTGATTTTTCCGGAATCATTTATATTTAACAAACCCAAAGACATTATCAGTGGCGATTTTTACTGGGTAACTACGATGGAGGATAAAATCTACCTGGCTGTAGTAGATTGTACAGGTCACGGGGTACCGGGTGCTTTTATGACTATCCTTGCCAGTTCTTTGCTCAACCAAATTATTCTTGAGAATAAAATTACCTGCCCGGGTATGACGCTGTCACTTTTGGATATTAAGGTAAAACAGAATCTGCATATGAAAGAAAACAGCCTATTGATTGCAGATGGTATGGATATGGGTTTATGTGTGATAGATAAAAGCAGGAGGACTGTTGAGTTTGCTGGTGCCAAGTTCAGTTTGTATTATTCAGATCATAACAAGCTTTGTCAGGTGAATGGAAACCGGTATCCAATAGGGAGTATGTTGTTTCCTGATAAAAATTTTACCTCCACAACAATACAATTGCCTGAAAATTCAACTTTTTATCTTGGTACCGATGGGTTTCAGGATCAGTTTGGAGGGCCTAATGATACCAAATTTATGAAAACTAATTTTCGAAAACTCCTTTCCGCCCTTCATAAATACCCAATTTACGAACAGTATAATTTGCTATGTGAATCATTTTACACCTGGAAGGGTGCTCAACAACAAACTGACGACATTCTGGTTGTTGGGATAAAGTTATAGTCCGTAATATTTTGGTTAATATTCCGTTTTAATCCAGGTAATTATGACTTACTTTTGTTTTTCATAACAACAAATACGTGCAAAGCCTACTAACATCCATATTAGCTGTCTTTTATATTCTGCTTTCTATCGGGATCAATGTTAGCTTGCATTTTTGCCATGATGAAATTAAGGCAATACATCTGGTTCAGGAAGTAGATGATTTTGATTGTTGTGAGAAAAGGACATCAGATTGCCAAATGAATAATACGCCTATTTCTTCCTGTTGTTCACATCAGGCGTTTTATTTAAAAGTAAATGATTCACAAGCTTCAGTAAGTAAAGAATATTTCACCTTTCATTTGACATTTCCAACTATAGTACTGGAAAAGGAAAATAAGGTGATCATTTCCGAGAAACCAATATATCTATTCCGATCTTTTTCACCTGTTCCAATTTATTTAATGGAACAACGGTTCACATTATATGGTTAGCACCTCTTTCATCCGCAAATAAACCTGTATCACAGGCATATTTATTTCTTTTAATTAAAAATTGCTAATCAGATGAAAGTACTTATAATTTTAATGATATTCTTTATTTATCAACCTGCTTTTTCACAAAAGAACCCATCTCAAAAGGAGAAATCCGTTGTCAAAGTCAGTTTTGAAGTTAGTGGCGTATGCAAAATGTGCAAAGAACGTATTGAGGAAGCTGCAATTTACACACGGGGTGTTAAAAAAGCAGTTTGGGAAAAAGAAACTCAACAAATAGAGATCGTTTATAATAAAAAGCAAACAACAGAAGAGGCCATTCACAAGGCAATAGCCAATGCAGGTCATGATACTTCAAATACAATAGCCGATGCAGAAGCATATAACAGATTACCGGATTGTTGTAGGTATAAAGATGGGGTTGAGGTCCATTAAAAGTGCATGAGATGAGGAAAATATTTGTTGTATGTATAATGGTCATCAGTTGGTTACAAGTAAATGCCCAAAATGAGGTCAAAGGCATTGTATTTGAAATGGATGATCAAAATGTAAAGATCCCTTTACCCGGAGTGAATTTATATTGGGCAGGGACTTCCAAGGGGACAATTTCTGATGAAAAAGGTGAATTTCTGCTTGAGACTATATCAAATACCCATTTATTGGTAATAAGTTATGTGGGATACGCACAGGACACCATACATGCCGACGAAACAGGTTTTATGGAAATAGAATTAAATAAAGCACGTGAATTACAAGAAGTTTCGGTGGTTTATAGGGAAAAATCAACCACGCTTGATCTTTTGGAACCCCGGAATGTACAAACGATGACGGAAAAGGAGTTGTTTAAAGCTGCTTGTTGCAACCTGTCCGAAAGTTTTGAAACCAATCCTTCTGTGGATGTTTCGTTTACTGATGCTGTTACCGGATCGCGACAAATCGAAATGCTAGGCTTATCAGGTATTTATACTCAATTGACTGTTGAAAATATGCCAATGATCAGAGGGCTTGCAACCATAGAAGGGTTGACTTATATTCCCGGTACGTGGATGAACTCAATTCAGGTAACCAAAGGGGCTGGGTCGGTGATCAATGGATATGAAAGCATAGCAGGACAGATCAATGTGGAAATGAAAAACCCGGAAGAAAGCGAAAAGTTGTATGCTAATATGTATGTGAATGAAAGCGGCAGGAGTGAAGTAAATCTGAATGTTACCAATAAATTAAGTGATACCTGGTCAGGAACACTTCTGTTGCATACCGCAGTTAGGCCATTTGAAATGGATAAGAATAAAGATTCCTTTTTGGATGATCCTGTAGGATCAAACCTGATGGCCTTAAACCGTTGGCAATTTCACAACAAAAAAGGATGGGAAGGCCAGTTTGGCATTAAAAGTATTTATCTCGATAACAAAGCTGGTCAATCCCGAAAATATTTGGAGCATGATCAGCAACCTTATGAAGTGAACATGACTACCGAAAGGCTTGAAATATGGAGTAAGACAGGTCATGTATTCAGGGATAAACCCTATCAAAGCATTGGATTGCAGGTATCAGGAATTATTCATAGACAGGAATTTGGTTTCGGAAACAAGCATTATAAGGGTCGAGAAAATACATTTTATAGTAATTTGATTTTTCAATCAATCATTGGAAATACGAATCATAAATATACAATAGGAGCTAGTTATATGCTCGATTACTTCATAGAAAGCCTGGATCAGCAAGAATATAATAGAAATGAATATATTCCAGGGATATTTGTAGAATACAGTTTTAATAGCGGTGGCAAGTTTGCCTTTGTTGCAGGATTACGTACAGATCATCATAATCAGTATGGCTTATTTGTTACCCCCCGGATCCATAGCAGATACTCCATATCTGAAAATACCACCATTCGGGCATCTGTAGGGCGGGGTTTCAGAAGTGCTAATGTGTTGGCTGAAAATTTGGGTTTGATGATTAGCTCCAAAACCTTGCAGATGCTTCCTTCTTCAGGAAAAGGGGCATTCGGTTTTGATCCGGAAATTGCATGGAATATGGGTGTCAATCTTTCTCATGAATTTCAACTGAATTATAGAGACGGCTCGTTTTCTGTTGATTTTTACAGAACGTCATTTCAACAACAGCTAATAATTGATAGAGACACTGATCCCCAAAGTACTTTAATTTATAATTTAACCGGTAAATCTTTTTCAAATAGTTTTCAGGCCGAACTGAATTATGAAATTCTCAAATTACTCGATATGCGCCTGGCTTACAGGAAATATGATGTGAGAAGTACGTATGGCGATAAACTTTTGGAAAGGCCATTAGTAGCAAAAGACCGTGCTTTCATTAATCTTGCTTATGAAGGAATTAGAACCTGGAACTTTGACTATACTTTTCAATGGATGGGTAGCAAGCGACTTCCCGATACCTCTTCATTGCCAGAGGAATTCCGATTAGATGCTTATTCTCCTGATTTTTTCTTAATGAATGCCCAAATCACTAAGAAGTGGAAAAAGCTTGAGGTCTATGTAGGCATGGAAAATATATTGGATTATACGCAGGAAAATCCAATCATGTCAGCCGATGATCCTTCCAGCCCTTATTTTGATAGTTCTTTAATTTGGGGCCCGGTATTTGGCAGAATGACTTATTTGGGAGCACGTTTTAAGTTGCCTTAATAAAATAATAAAACAACTAAAGAAGGGCGGATATCGATATAATCCGCCCTTCTTTAGTTTAGAATTTCATCACAAATCCTCCATAGGGAATCATTTGGATATTCAATTGTTTGGTGTCATCCATCAGCACTTCATGTTGAATGAAGGTGCGATTATCACCCCCGTCCGTGATTAAACTACCTTTTTTTGTTTCCACAAATGGTAAACTGAAGGTTATATCTTTTGCCATGTTCTCGCCATTGATACCTGCGACAAACCATGTATCTCCTTTTTTCCGGGCTATCACAACCAATTTACCAGGAAAACCATCCACCAAATGAGACTCTTCCCATGCTACAGGAATTTCTTTTATCATTTCCTTTACATAAACAGGTATTGCAGCCATTCCCCGATCTGTTTCGGCATAATGCTGTACACCAGACAGAAATATGACAGCAGTAGCCAATTCAAAAGCATTACTGGTCAATCTGTTGATCCCTGGGATTTCAGAAAATCCCATAGGGGTGAAATCCATCGGATCAAACACATTTCTGCTGAAAGGTGCTATTGTGGAAGTAACAGGTTGTTGGTCGGCATTAGATTGGTCAAAAGTTACAAATTCAAAACCTTTTATTGCTTCCATGGTCACTAAATTTGGATATGTACGCTGCCAACCTCTGGGCAAGGTGGAACCATGGCAATTAACCATCAATTGATATTGATGGGCATCCTCAAAGATCTCCTGGTAATATTTCATCACGGATTGTCCATCCCCACCAAAAAAGTCTATTTTAATGCCGCGTATTCCCATTTCGCGAAGCCTGGAAAACTCCTTCTGCCGACTTTCTGAAGTCAGCAGCATGTCCCTTGGATGATAGGGTGTTGTATTCCAATCTCCAGCGGAATTATACCAGAGAAGAAGTCCAACATTTTTCTCAGCTGCATATTCTGATAATTCTTTTATCTTATCATAACCGATTTGAGTATCCCAATTCACATCAATCAAGGAATACTCCCAGCCCATATCTGCGGAATAATCAATAAATCTTTTCTGAACATCATAAATGATAGAATCTTCTTTCAACATCACCCAGCTCCATGAAGATCGTCCAGGTATTACATAAGCAATATCATCATATAAAGCAGGTGCTGCCAGGTCAGTCCCCAATGTAGATGCTGTGATTTCAGATAGATTGCCAATGGCAACAATTCTCCAGGGGGTCAGCCATGGTAATGTGGATTCCGGATTCACCTGACCACCATGAGAATGTTCCACCTCTTCGGGAAAGCCTATTACTAATTCGTTGGCTTGATCCCCTTTCAACAGCCTTGTGCCGCAATAATTTTTATCTGGTGCAGTTTCAGATATCAGTAACCATTGCTCACCTGTTTTAAACAATGCAGGAAAAACCCAGCCGGTTTCTGTTGATTCAAGTGCTGTAACCTTAATATTTTGTTGATAATTCTCTTCATATGACGGGTTAGAACTTTCCCAGCCACTTTTGGCTTTTGCCCGTGGTTGAATCCATGTGGCGGTACCCTCTGGAAAACTGAATGCCGATAATTCGCGGGTTATCTTCTTAATATCATCACTTTTTTCAGGAAAGGAATATCTGTAAGCTACTCCCTGATTTGATACCTGAAAAATAATTTCCATCGATTCACCATTTTGATTGGTGAATTGATAAATTTTTTCATTGGCTTCATATTGATAGTGTCGTTGTTTGCCATGTTTCATTTCATAACTGTCAGAAACTTTCTTTGTCTTTGACACTTTTTCCAAGGATAGGTTTGCAGAAAAGTCCGCATCTTCACGGACAATACCCATACGTGAAGATTGCAAAACTTCCATATCATTGCTGGTAATCCTGAAACTAATCTGACCATCATCATTAATTTCTACAACAGCCTTAATCCGATCATTGGGACTTAACAAAGTAAGGTCTTTCTTTTTGCAGGAAACAGATAAAAGAAGTATGATAATAAATACCTTTTGGAAAGGAGTAATAGCTATATTCATATGCTTTAATTTAGGTTTGATAAGCTAAATTAAAGCTTTTATTTTAAATTGTTCAGAAAGATCCGGTATCCTTTTGGTAATACGGTAAGGGAATTGAATCTGAAGCTCAATAATTAATTCAAATGTATTGAAGACGAATTTATTACCTGAGATTCCACCAATTTTTCGGCATATTTGAAAGCTTCATAAGCATTTATAATTCCCCCTGTTTTTGACAGTTTCGAAAACTTTACCTTTTTTGTTTTCCCGGTGTCGTCATTTGGTAGATACACCTTTTGCTTTGGATATTTGACCACACTATTTAAGAGTACATCTTTTACCTGCAAAGCAGATAATTCAGGATGATATGACCAGATGAGAGCGGCAATACCTGCTACTACCGGACTTGAAAAACTAGTACCACTGCCCATATTATACTTATTTTCAGGGTATAAGGAAACCATATCAACACCCGGAGCAAATATATCCACTTCATTTTTACCATAATTGGTGAAGTTTCCTAATAGTTGATAGTTAAGGTTTTTGGAAATTGCCCCAACAGTAATTACTGAAGCAGCGATTGTGTTGTCATCAAGTCGGGCGGTTGGATAGTGGGTTTTGTCGTCAATATTTGTAGCATTGTTACCTGCAGCATGTACTACCAATACGTTATTTTGTTCCGCATATCTTAGCGCATCATCTACCATTTCTTTCTGTGGGGAAAATTCTTTGCCGAAACTCATGTTAATGATATTAGCCCCATTATCAACAGCATATCTTATCGCTAAAGCCACATCCTTATCATATTCATCACCATCAGGAACAGCTCTAAGTACCATGATTTTTACATTTTCTGCAATACCATCGATTCCTAAATTATTGTTTCTGTTAGCTGCAATTATACCGGCTACAAAAGTGCCATGATCTGAACGAGGGCCTTTTACATCATTATTACCATAGCTCGTATCATTAATGTCTTCTGGGTTGTCATTGACAATCACCCTCGGATTAAATGAGGTGTTTAAATGCTTATCAAGCCTGGTGTCGTAATAGTCTTTAACTTCATTAAGATCCTGATAAGTAAACCCTCGGCTATAAATATTCAATAAAAAGAGTTTGGCTGACATTACATCCTGACTATCTGTCACTAAAGCAAGTAAATCTTCCTGAGTATAATCTTCTTTTCCCAAAGCTTCCTGCACCAATTCTTCTGAGATGGCCAGACCTTGCACAAACAATTCAATATTTTCTCTTTCAGCCTCATACTTTTCACGCTCCTTTGCCAATTTTTTTCGGGATTGATGGTACATTTCAAAGAGTTTGCGATCACTGGCAGGAAGATCATTTATCGATTTTATTTTTCCAAATCTTTTTTCATAATCGCGAACAATGCGCACATATTCCAATGTTTCATGTTCCACATTTGTTCCATCACTATTGCCAATAAAATTCCAACCATGAATATCATCAACAAATCCATTATTGTCGTCGTCTATACCATTACCTGGAATTTCTTTTTGATTAGTCCATATTTTTCCCCTCAGATCTTCATGACCAATGTCTACACCGCTATCAATAACGGCCACTATTATTTTCTTTTTGGCATTTTTCCCTTTCAGTAATTCCTCATATAATTTGTCCATGCTTATTCCTTGGATGTTATCGCGGACAGGATCTAATAGGTGCCAGTTTACTTGGGCGGTTTCAAGTGAATCTATTGTTGAAACAGGGTCAGCACCGGAGTTATTGGAGGTAAATGAAGATGCACCAAATAATAATGGAGCCAGAAAGATCACCAAAATCAAAGATTTCATAAGCATTTTTTTCAAAAAAAGAATTTCAGGTTTAACGCAAATTTAATCCTCCTTAATACTTATATCAAATTTTTTTTTGATTTTGAATAAATTTTTTTGATTTGGAGTAACAAAGTTTGCCACTATATCGTAATATTGCAATATATAAATTAAATGAAATATTATGGATACTCCTGAAAAAATAAAAGAACTGGTAAGAGAAAAATATGGTCAAATTGCTGATCAATCGAAAGAACAAAATGAGTCTTCCTGTTGTGGTGGATCGTCATGTTGCAGTACCATAGATTATTCGGTAATGGCTGATGATTATTCAAATTTACAGGGATACAATCCTGATGCAGATCTAGGCTTAGGATGCGGTTTGCCAACAGAATATGCTATGATCAAAGCAAGTGACACAGTGGTTGACTTAGGTTCTGGTGCAGGAAATGATTGTTTTATCGCACGTTCCATAACCGGCGGTGCTGGTAAGGTGATTGGGGTGGATATGACCGAAAGAATGGTTGAAAAAGCCAAAAGGAATGCAGAAAAACTCGGTTATTCTAATGTAGAATTTATATTGGGAGAGATTGAACAAGTGCCTTTACCAGATAATACAGCAGATGTGGTGGTTAGCAATTGTGTAATGAATTTGGTGCCTGACAAATCAAAAGCTTTCAGTGAAACTTACAGGATATTAAAACCTGGTGGACATTTTAGTATTTCTGATATAGTTTTATTTGGTAACCTTCCTGAAAGTCTCAAAAAGGACGCAGAAATGTATGTAGGATGTGTGGCAGGAGCAATCCAAAAAGAGCAATATCTGGAAACTATTGAAATGGCAGGCTTTAAAAATATCACAATCCAAAAGGAAAAGTTTATTGAATTGCCTGAAGAAATACTACAAAAGTATTTGGATCAAGAAGCCATACGTGGTTATGGGAAAGAATTTGGTGTGTCAAGTGTGACGGTATATGGTGAAAAGTAAATGAGTAGATCTAATAAAAAAAAGGGGTTGACCCCCTTTTTTTTGCTTTATACGTTTGAAAATTATTGTGCATAAGAAACTAATACATCTATTTCGATATAATTTTCTTGTCCATCGCCGGGTTCGATATCAGAAACTCTAATTAGTCCTGTTCTGTTGCCTTGCCCTGATGACAATTGGAAGGCTATTACTTCCCCCACTTGTAAATTATTCACCTGATTTTGTCCACTTCCAGCCTCATTATTGAATACACCACTAATATATTCAATATTGTCTTCATTTTCCAAAAATTCAGATTCGGTAATAGTAGTCCTTTTATATTGGGTAGCATTCAACACACTCCAATCCCCCAAATCGTAAATTCCAGCACTATTCAATACCTGTGGTGATGCAAGTGATGCCATATTGGTGGCCCCATAGTAATAACCGAAGTCAATTTGGCCAGACAAAGATACTGGTCCATCTTCCACATCATTTACACTATAGGTTTGACCAGTTGATGTGCTGAAGAATGTCTGACTAGATTCATCTGACAAAGGTGCGAAAAGCAGTACAGTAGTGTATTTGCCTAAAGCAGAAATATTCAATTCAATAGTTTCAGTATTACTATTGCCTTCTGTATCTACGGCTATCACTTCAATATAAACATCCTCATCGGAATTCACGCCTACTAAGGAGACTTCTACATTTTGGTTCACATCACCACCAGTGGCAGTTGGATATACGGTTTGGGTTTCTTCCATCACTTCCGATCCACCTACAAATTTCTTTACAATGACGGAGTCGATGCCATCTGCATCTGTTATATCCAAGGTTAATACCAATGTTTGCCCTATTGTAGCATCAAATGGCCCATCTTCTTCACCATTTACCCATACGTCTATAGTTGGTCCACTATTAATTGGATCCAATATATCATCATCATCGTCCGAACACCCTACAAAAACAAATAGGCTCAATAATCCAATAAAAGGAATAATGTTAAAAATAGATTTTTTCATTTTGAAATATGTTTAAAAATTTAAAAAATAATAAAAAAAATAATAAAAGATTCACACATAATTTATTCATACAAGGCTTTAATTCCTTTCACCTCTTTAACAGGGAATTTCTTTTATTGTTATGGGTAGCTGTTTAAGAGGAACAAGGGCATGATTAAATACTTCCATCTCAATAAGCGTATAAAATATCTATATTATATTTCATAAAATATTGTTATATCAGTAATAGATTTGGAATTTTCATTCTTGGGATAAAATGAGTATAAACTTGCAATATTTAAATGAATATTTAGGAAGTAGCTGACTTGAATCAGCTATTTGATACACTGGATTTTATACTTTATCAGTTTTAAACTATATTAGCCCAATTAAACATTTACGCATGAATTCTATAATGATAAATTTATTAGTATGCTTGTCTCTTGTTGTCGGCTTGAATACAAGTGGTTTACAGGCACAACCCACAAAAAAATTGACCATAGAAGATATTGTTTTGCAAGGTACATTTCAGGAAAAAACTATCAGAGGAATTAACTGGATGCAGGACGGAAGGTATTATACCACCCAGGTCTGGACAAATAATGGGGGGTTAATCATAAAATATGATATTTCTACTGGTAATCCTGTGGATACGATCTTTTCTGGCATAAAGATAAAAGTCAATGGACGGGCATTTGAATTTTCCGGATATCAACTAAGCCCGGACGAAAAAAAGATATTGTTGAAAACAGACGAAGAGTCAATCTATCGGTGGTCTACCATAGCTAATTATTATTTATATGATATTGCTTCAAAAAAAATTTCAAGGATAAATAACCAAGAGAAAATCTCATTTGCCACACTTTCCCCTGATGGGTCGCATGTGGCTTATGTCAGGAAAAATAATATTTTCGTCAAGAACTTGAATAGTATGCAGGAAATTCAGGTAACTACAGATGGAAAACAAAATGAGATCATCAATGGCATGGGAGACTGGGTGTATGAAGAGGAGTTTCAGATTTCACAGGCATTCTCTTGGTCTCCAGACAGCAAAAGGATTGCTTTTTTCCGATTCGATGAAAGAGAAGTTAATGAATACAATATGCAAATCTGGGGACCGCTTTATCCCGAAGATTATAAATTTAAATATCCTAAAGCTGGTGAAAAAAATGCAATAGTGGACATCAGAATTTATGATTTAGATAAAAAGGGCACAACCATGGTAAAAACAGGTACCGGTGTTGATGACTACATTCCAAGAATCTACTGGACTTCAAACCCTAAATTGCTTTCTGTCGTAAAATTGAACCGTTTACAAAATGAAATGGTCATTTTGCATGCTGATGTATCGTCCGGTAACACAAAAGTGGTGCTTAAAGAAACCAGTAAAACGTATGTGGATATTAATTTTAACAGTGATCTGATCTATCTTGAAAATAACCGGGGATTTTTGAGAACGAGTGAAAAGGATGGTTTCAAGCACATTTATTTACATGATATGAATGGAAAGGTGGTGAGGCAGATTACGAGTGGGAATTGGGAAGTGGATGAATTTTATGGTTTTGATGATGCTAATAATTTATTGTATTTCAATTCTACGGAATCGTCCCCTCTTGAAAGAGATGTTTATAGAATAGATCTGGAAGGAAAGGGAAAGAAAAAACTATCAAACCAAAAGGGATACAATTATGCTGATTTTAGCAATGATTTTACTTATTTCATAAATTACCATTCTTCATCAGTGAGCCCTCTTAATGTTACATTATGTACACCTGATGGGACGGTCATTAAAGAATTGGAAGACAATAGTGCCTTAAAAAAGAAAACTAAGGAATATGGTATCAATCCAGTTGATTTCTTTTCATTTGAGAACGAAGAGGGCGTTTCATTAAATGGTTATCTGGTAAAACCGGTTGATTTTGATTCTACCAAACAATACCCTGTTCTGATGTATGTATATGGTGGGCCAGGTCATCAATTGGTTTTGAACAGGTGGAAAGGAATGCGTGAAATGTGGCACCATTATCTTACTCAGCAAGGTTACCTGGTTGCCTGTATCGACAACCGCGGTACAGGTGGCAGGGGCAAGGAATTTAAGGATTTGACTTATGCCAATTTGGGCAAACTGGAAACAGCAGACCAAATAGCTGGTGCCAAATACTTGGGACAGCTACCTTTTGTAGATGAAACAAGGATTGGTATATGGGGATGGAGCTACGGAGGGTATATGTCTTCCTTGTCCATATTATTGGGGGCTGATTATTTCAAAATGGCCATTGCGGTAGCTCCGGTCACTAGCTGGCGGTTTTATGACACCATATATACAGAAAGATATCTAAAAACCCCTCAGGCAAATCCCGCTGGTTATGATGACTATTCACCTATCACCCATGCCCCATTGCTTGAAGATCCATTTTTGATCATACACGGGACTGGTGATGACAATGTTCATTATCAAAATGCCATTGAAATGAGTGATGCATTGATTGCATCCAATAAGCAATTTGATATGTTTATGTATCCAAACCGGGCTCATGGCATCAGTGATGCTTTTGCAAGGTATCATCTGTTCACACTGATGGCCAAATATATCAATGACAATCTTTGATTTGGAACTTCCCATAATGGAAACTTTTTGCCTTATGTTAATTATCATTTAAAGCTTTAAACTCAGAAAAATGGATTTAGACAAGATATTGGATCATACCATACAAGTAGCAAAAGAAGCAGGTGCTTTTATCCGAAAAGAGCGGGAGGATTTCGACTGGTCAAAGGTAGAGCAGAAAAAAACCTTTAGCGATCTTGTTTCTTATGTTGACAAAGAGGCAGAAAAGCTGATCGTGGAGAAACTTCATCACTTAATCCCTGGTGCCGGTTTTATTACTGAAGAAGGGACGGTGGATTATAAAAGCGATAAATATAATTGGGTGATAGATCCTTTGGATGGAACCACCAATTTTTTACATGGACTTCCTGTATATAGCACCAGCATCGCATTGATGAAGGAAAAGGAGGAAATACTGGGCGTAGTGTATGAAATCAATCAGGATGAATGTTTCTACGCCCGAAAAAATGGGGGTGCTTTTTGCAACAATAAGCGGATCAGGGTATCAAAGGCAAAAACATTAGAGGAGAGTTTAATCGCTACAGGCTTTCCATATGCATCTTTTGATAGAATGCCCAATTATCTGAAAATTATTACACATCTGATGGCAAATACGCATGGTATACGCAGATTGGGAAGTGCGGCAGTGGATCTGGTATATGTAGCTGCAGGAAGGTTGGAAGGGTTTTTTGAATTTGGATTAAATCCGTGGGACATGGCAGGAGGTACCATCATATTGAAGGAAGCAGGAGGTGTGGTGACAGACTTTGAGGGAAATGATGACTATATTTTTGGCAATGCCGGTTTGGTAAGTAGCTGTGGTATTCACGGTGATCTATTAAAAGTTATAAACGACCTCTGGACCCAACCTTTAAAATAACGGGAAACCAAACGGGTAGATCATTTGTTAGCAGGTTATGATACAAGAAATTATCATATGGATTATTTTTAGCGGGGCACTACTGTATCTTGGAATTCATTTTTTTGGTAAAAAGAAGGATAAAAATTGCGCTAAAGGTTGTGGAGGCTGTTCATCAGCAAGTTTTGATAACATATCCTCAAGAGAGCAGCAAAAAAGCCCATTTGATCCTGAACACATCTCACATAATTAACACCCCCCTTTCTTCACTCAATTCTTTTCGTTGTGTTTTTTGGAAATTTCTGATATTTTACATAAATTGACCGTGGTTTTCACTTAAAAATTTAAATTTATGGATTACAATGACAACACAAATTCAGGCACTCCGGTCATGCAGGACAATTTTGTAATTACCCCAACTATGATTTCTTACCTGGATGAAACCAGAAAATGGGCGTTATTTCTTTCTATTATTGGTTTCATCGGAATAATACTCATGGTGGGCCTGGGATTGTTCTTTTCCGTGATTATGGGTACGATGGGAAGTTTATTTGCAGAACAGGCAGGTTTCCCATTTCCAATGGGCGGTGCATTCATTGGCTTTATTTATATTGTGATAGCGGCATTTTATTTTTTCCCCGTCTATTACAATTATAAATTTGCTGTCAACACCAAAAATGCTATCCTCAAGCAAGACAACAACGAAATAGCAGCTGCTTTTGGTAACTTGAAATCCCTTTATAAATTCATGGGAATTTTAACCATAGTAGTAATAAGTATTTATATTTTAGCAATAATCGGTGTGATTGTAGCTGGAATTGGAGCTGCTACTATGTTTTAAATATTAATTTCAGTACTGCAGATGCTATTCTTATATGGCATCTGCGGTTTTTGTTTGATTAGGGTCAAATATTTTCAAACCGCTTTAGTTTGTTTTCTAACATACCCTTTCCGTATCCACTCCACAATTCAATAATTTTTCCGTTAGGATAAATCAGAGCATTATCTCACAGATGGCACAGAAACCCACAGACAATTTGATTTAAATGAAGTTTGTCCATAATAACCTGTCTTCCACAGGACGTTAACATGCTTTTTAACTTTCCATTTGCGTAAAGACCGGAATATTTCCACATTATGACCACCTATGGGTAAAACCAATTCTTTTACTGAACATTTCGTATCACCATTTTGTCATAATTTTTGCTCCAAAATGCAAAAATTCCAAAATGATTTTACATTCTCATTTCTACCACGGGTTAAAACCCGTGGTTACCAACATTTGATTCCTCTGGGGTCTTTGCCCTTTCCTTGTAAACTTCCTATTGGAAAACTAAAAAGTGGCTTCTGGTTCGTAATAGACAAAGCCGAATGCCCGTACACGTTCATTAAAGCATGTGCGAAACTTCAGTAATTTATTTGTGGAGTAGAAGTTGGTTATGGTTGAAATACCCTCTGCCACTTTAGTTCCCTAATTGTCAGCTCCAACTGCTATGAGCTCATTCGACTCACCAACTCTCCAAATTATCAACTACCTCATTTTACTACGAGCTAATGAGCTATCCGCTACGAGCTTCAATTATTCATTACACATTATTAATTATTAATTTCTTATTTTTATAGCAAATTATTAAAAGTGTATGAACCTCATCAATGAAATATTTCAGGGAAAAAAGCCATTCTTTATCTTAGGGCCTTGTGTGATTGAAAGCCAGGAGTTGTTGGAAATAGTGGCAGACAAAGTACGGGAGATTGGCAATAAATATCAGGTTCCTGTTATTTTTAAAGCCTCTTTTGACAAAGCCAATCGTACCGCAGTAGATTCACCGCGTGGTACTGGAATGGAAAAGGGATTGATTGCACTAGAAAAAATAAAAAAGAATTTTGGATTGCCCATCACTACTGATATTCATGAATCTTATCAAGCTTCAATTGTAGGAGAAGTGGTGGATATTCTTCAAATTCCAGCATTCTTGTGCCGGCAAACCGATCTGTTGGTAGCATCTGCCAAAACAGGGAAGATCGTAAATATCAAGAAAGCCCAGTTTCTTTCCGGTGTCGATATGAAATATCCTCTTGAAAAAGTGCTGGCAGCGGGAAATCCTAATGTGATGCTCACTGAAAGGGGTTCTATGTTTGGATACAACAACCTGGTAGTAGATTTCAGAAATATCCCTGATATGAAAGCCTTTGGAAAACCAGTGGTAATGGACTGCACACATTCAGTGCAGCGGCCAGGTGGAGCGGGAGGAAAAACAGGGGGTAACCGGGAATTTGTGCCTGCTATGGCATTGGCTGCCAAGGCATTTGGTGCTGACGGGTACTTTTTTGAAATCCATCCTGATCCAGATAATGCCCTGTCAGATGGGCCAAATACCATACACCTCAATCAAATCGAAGCCATTATCCAATCACTGATATGACCGAAATTCTCATACAAAAGTGCTTAAAAATCAAACTCCTGATTACAGATGTGGATGGTGTATTGACTGATGGGGGTATCATTTATAATGATGCCAAGGTCGAAACCAAGCAGTTTAATGTAAAGGACGGTTACATTTGTAAATATCTGTTGAACAGTGGCGTTAAGTTGGGAATTATTACCGGACGTTCATCCAAAGTTGTTCAACACAGGGCAGAAGAGTTACGGTTTTCCTACATTTATCAGGGTGTGGACGACAAGTTGCAAACACTGAAAAAGATACAGTCAGAAGAAAACCTTTTGCCGGAAGAAATTGCTTACATTGGTGACGATTTGAATGACCTGGAAATATTAAAATATGTAGGGTTAAGCGCGGCACCCGCTGATGCATTCGAATATGTTACCAGTGAAGTGGACTATATTTGTAAACGCAATGGGGGTGAAGGGGCATTTCGTGAGTTTGCCGATTTATTATTAAAATACAGAACAAATGAGTAGAATACTCGATATTGCCAAACGTACCATAGAAATAGAAGCTTCATCCATTCAGGATTTGGAAAATCAATTGGGTGAAGATTTTGAACAAGCAGTAAAGTTGATCCAGGATTCCAATGGAAAACTGATCGTAACAGGTATGGGAAAATCGGGTATTGTAGGTAGGAAAATTGCAGCGACCCTGGCCAGTACTGGTACACCTTCATTTTTTGTTCATCCAGGTGAAGCATTTCACGGTGATTTGGGAATGGTAGAACCAAGAGACATTGTACTCGCCTTATCTAATTCCGGAGAAACTGATGAGGTTTTAAAACTGATCCCATTTTTTAAAGATAACGGCAACAAGATCATAGGTATGACCAGTAATAAAAATTCCACGCTGGCCATCCATTCCGATTGCCATCTGGAAATCAAAGCAAAAAAAGAGGCATGCCCATTGGAACTGGCACCTACTACTTCTACTACCATCACCATGGTAATGGGTGATGCATTGGCCATTGTTTTGATGGAATTGAAAGATTTCAAAAAGGAGAATTACGCCCGTTTCCACCCCGGTGGAAGTATCGGAAGAAGATTATTATATAAGGTGGAACATGTGATGCGAAGCACTGATCTACCGGTGATCGCCCCCGATGCCAGCATGATCGACATCATCTCTGCCATTACCAAAGGAAGATTAGGTTTAGTGGTAGTTTGTAATGAGCATCAAATCCAGGGCATTATTACCGATGGTGATATGCGACGCACATTTCAAAAAAGCGAGGAAGCGTCTTTCCGCCTAAAAGCTGCTGATATCATGACCTCGAATCCGAGATGTATATCCGCGAAGATTCCGCTGGTAGAAGCACAACAGATTATGATCGATCATAAAATCACTTCATTGTTGGTCACAGAAGATGGATCCCACAGTAATTTAATAGGAGTGGTACAGGTTTATGATATCCGCTAATCCAGGTTGGACTGTAGTCATACCAGTCCTTGCCTCCCATAGGTCGGACGATAGTCAGACCGGCTCTCTATACCTGGTTGGACAATAGTTTGACGGGCTTGATTAGCAAGAGCCGGCATGACTTTCTTCCTACATAAAGGGATAACTATCGTATGACTTTGGCCTGATCTATCAGCCCCAATTTGATAGCACTTTCTGCACACGAAAGGATGGCCTCGCGGTTAGACAAGGATTTCCAGTTTAATATTTGTTTGGCTTTGGTATTACTGCTTTTTCTTTCTGTTCCCAAATCTATCAAAACCGGCTTTATGGTTTTATCAATGTTGGCAAAAAGCCGGACGACAAAATCAGGCAATATCTTTTCCGGAATCTTAGCATCAGGATAGGCTTCTTTTAGCACTTTTGCCACTTCTTTAAATTTCATGTATTCCTCTGAAGCGATAAACCGCTGATTGGCTGCTTCAGGTTTTTCCATAGCAAGAATAAGCAGGTCGGCTACAGATCTCACATCAACTATGTCAAATCCAATATCTGGAAGGGTAGGCATACCTCCATCTAATAATTTAATCACCAAGTTGGCTGATGTGCCAAAATCAGTTTCAAGAATCGGCCCCAATATAGCACCTGGGCAGACGGTAGCGATTTCCATATTGCTGTTATTGTTTTTTATAAAATCCCAGGCTGCTTTTTCTGCTATGGTTTTGCTTCGATAATAAGGAGAAGTGTCTTTTCTATTAGTCACATCTGTCCAATCAGATTCATCGAAGGTTCCATTGCCGGTGTTCCTTGTCTTTGCCATAAACAACTGCCGCTATAGAGGAGGTTATCACTACGCGTTTTACACCATTGGCTGATGCCGCTTTTAATATATTTAAAGTCCCTTCTTTAGCTGGTTTTATGATTTCATTCTCATCCTTTGGAAGTTCCCGGGGGAATGGAGAAGCAATATGTTGTACATAATCTACCTCTTTTATGATGCTTTGCCACACCTGCTCATCCAGCAATTCTGCTTTTTCAAACTTCAAATTAGTGATCTTGGTAGTATGATTTGCCAACACCTGTTTGATTGATTCGATCCTGTCAGGGTTTCTTAAGGTGCCTATTACTTGATAATCATTTTCCAATAAACGGATGGCGGTGTGCGATCCTAAAAACCCACTAATGCCTGTCAATAGAACTTTTCCTTTCATGGCTTTAATTGTGTTCTCTAAAAAGTGATGTAAAGGTAAAACACTCGAGGGATATTTTCATGAATATGAAATATCATCTGACCTGCTATATATTATGCCGGTGTGATTGTAGATAATGGCCAGACTGACTATTGTCGGGCCTGTTGTGGAAAATCTGTCTAAACTTCCTCACAACACCAATTCCTCAAAAAGCCGTTGTAGCGTCTTTGCAGGATCATCCGTAAAACCATTATGAGGCCTCGACATCTGTATCGCCGAACTCCTCACCGCGGTAAGCCACCGGAACCGCTCCGCCATCGGCCATTGTGCAACAGGGCCACCGTCCCGATCGCCATTGCATATTTTTTCGAAAGCTTTAAGGTTTTCCTCCAGTTCTTCTGTTTCAGTTTCACAATCAAATAACCTCAGCTTTTCATGATCTATCCGGCAGATCACACGCAGGAAATTCATGTTTTTACAAAACAGAATTACACCTACATTGATAAACTCTTCCCTTTCCACCCGGGGAACAATCCTGACTACAGCATATTCATATAAATGCTTACCTTGCATTTTGCGCTTCTTTTACAAAAATTTCCGAATGTTCCTTCCTATTTACCAAAAACTGAAGATATACCTCCCTGATCTGCTCCGGTGACCTATCCACATCCGGCCATTCCAACCAGCTATCAGGCAGGAAAGATACAATTTCCGCAAGTTTTTCGTCCGTTAAAAGCTTCACCATTTCTTCTTTTATTTCCGATAAAAGTGATGCATAAGGCAACAATACATGTTGCCGGATAAATGGAAAAGGATTTGACGCCTGCTCCACCATATTTTCCCACGAGTGGTGAAAATATAAAGCTGCCCCATGGTCAATCAGCCAGATCTCCTTATGCCACACCAGCAAGTTGGTATTCTTCAACGACCGGTCGATATTGGCAATATAAGCATCCAACCACACGATTTTCGATGCCAGCTCCGCATTCACTTTCACCGCCACCGGATCAAAAGTGATCGCTCCCGACAAAAAATGCAAGCCCAGGTTCAACCCTTGACTTGCTTTTAGCAAATCCTGAATCTCCTCATCGCCCTCTGTCCTGCCGAATGCCTCATCCAGATGCGCAAAAACCATCTCCGGCACATTAAACCCCAGTATTTTGGCAATTTCCCCACCAATCAATTCCGCAATCAACGCCTTAACACCCTGACCTGCCCCCCTGAACTTCACCACATATTTGAAGTCATCATCCGCCTCAGCCAAAGCAGGCAAAGATCCCCCTTCCCGAAGCGGGGTGATGTAACGGGTCACATTTACCGTTCTTATCTTATTTTCAACTGCCATGAAGCGTATCCCTTTCGCAAATCAATCTCCAATAATACAGCATTTAAAAAAAATCCGTAAGCGAATCCAAAAATATTACTACGTTGATAAAAGTGTTATTTTTTTGGGCGGCCCCTTCGTGCCTCAGGGCCGGGCTGTTCGCTGCTACTCCTCGTCCCCGATCCGCCCGGAAAAATAATAACTAAATCATAATGGTTAGCAAGGGCGTTTCGGTTCCTGTGGGGTATCCGCTTCCATCCCTGCCGCAGCTTTCTGAGCTCAAAGATGAAAGCTCAAAGATGAAAGCTTCGACATGACCATGCCTAAAAATGGTTGACCATTTTATTCAACCTTCAACTTATCAATTGCAAAGAATACATTCAGAATCTGAGCTTTTGTTTGGCTCAAATGAATGGGGCTCAAAGCCCCTTTCATTTGAAG
>JAEWLI010000201.1 GCA_023393375.1 Bacteroidota bacterium | reverse complement strand
TTATCTTCAATGGATTTCTCCAGCTCGTAATAACTTCTGTAGGTGGTATAATTGGCTAAAACATCCAGAATAAATCCTTCTTCAATCGCCTGTTTCATTGAGTAAAGGTGAAAAGGTTTGAAAGATCCATCTTCCTGCTTGATCCCAAATTTCTCTAAGGTGTTGTTCTTTGGGGTAGCCGTAAAAGCAAAATAAGAAGCGTTACCGGTCATTTTTCTGGCCTGCATTGCATGAAGCATCTTTTCCTGATAATCTACATAATCCTGATCTTCACCTGTGTTTCCAATCGCTTCATTCAGTTTATCAGCAGAACGTCCAGACTGGGAACTGTGCGCTTCATCTACAATGACCGCAAACTGCTTGTTGCTCATATCAGCAATTCCGTCAATAATAAAAGGAAA
This sequence comes from Bacteroidota bacterium, assembly GCA_023393375.1. Lineage (GTDB taxonomy): Bacteria > Bacteroidota > Bacteroidia > Cytophagales > Cyclobacteriaceae > JAEWLI01. The sequence goes on along the minus strand of JAEWLI010000201.1, from coordinate 3,417 downwards.
TTTCTGAATGGTGGTCACAATAATTCGTTTACCGTTCTCCAAAGCTGATTTCAAATCAGCCGAAGTATAAGCCGGCGCGACAATATTCTTTACTTCAGAGAATTCCTTGATGTTATCCCGCAGTTGCTTATCCAATAACCGTCTGTCCGTCACCACAATCACCGAATCGAATATAGGCTGATTGGTTTTTTTATTTCCTGCGGCTGCCTCTGTTTCAGGATAGGCTTCTATCAGTTGATACGCCAACCAGGTAATGGAGTTCGACTTGCCCGAACCGGCACTGTGCTGAATGAGGTAGGTTTTGCCCGCTCCGTTTTGAGCGGTGTCTTTCAGTAATTTTCTTACGACTTCCAGCTGATGGTACCTTGGGAAAAATAAGGTCTTTTTATTCAACGCGTCTTTTTCTGCACCGTCGAAACGCACGAAATGCTGAATGATATTGGCCAGGCTTTCCCGCTTTAAAATGTCCTGCCATAAATAAGATGTTTTGTGACCGAACGGATTGGGCGGATTTCCTTTTCCGTAATTATTTCCCAGATTAAAAGGCAGGAAGAAGGTCTTTGCACCGTCTAATTTGGTAGTCATGTAAATCTCATCGGTATCCACCGCAAAATGGACAATACATCTTCCGAAGTTGAGTAAAGGCTGGGTAATATCGCGCTTGTACTTATACTGGTTCACGCCGTGTACTTTGGCGTTCTGACCTGTCCAGTGGTTCTTCAGTTCGATGGTTGAAATGGGAATCCCGTTGATGAAAATCACCATATCAATCTCTTCCAGCGGATTGGTAACCGAATAGCGGAGCTGTCTGGTTACACTGAACTGATTGCTTTCAAAATTATCTTTAATGCTCTGACTGCTGTTCTGCAAAGGTGCTACATAAAACAAGGTAAAATGTGCATCGTCCACCGCGAGGCCTTTTCGTAACAGCCTAAGAACACCGTATTTCTTGATCAGCTTATCAAAACGGTCAAGTATTTTAATCTTCCAGTCTGATTGTCTTTTCAGTTTTTCCAGTTCATCCTTTTGAGTAGTTTCCAGAAAATCCCAGAACCGAACCTCATCCAGTGCAAATCTTGCATTGAAATCTGCAGGACTGCCGATTTGGTAGCCATTACTGCTGTAAGGTTCAGCAGGATCGGAAACTGTCCCGTTTTTTATATCTTCCGTCGAAATGCCACAAAGGGCTTTTTCTATGGTAGTTTCGAGGGCGAGTTCGTTGGTTTGTGAGGGCATATTTATTGGTCTAGTCGATTATCATTAAATTTCCAGGTATCTAAAACTAAATCAAGCATTTTTTCCTGTCGTAAATTTATACTGTCTTTATTCCATGCCGGAAACTCAAACTTATAATCATTTTTAAATTTATTCAAGGCAGTATGTGCTCCAATTGAAAATTCATGATCTAAAAGTTTTGTACTGATTATAGAGGAATTATTATATTCATTCTGTTTTTTCTCAGACCAATCAGATTTTAAATCATTGAAATTATTGACCGCTTGGTTAATTGTAGATTCTATTAATGTGACATTTCCCAGTCGGTAGACGTAGCTTTTGTAATCAGTTAAATCAACAAACTCATCTGTTAATAAACCGTTTTTTGGTGTCTGTGGCAAGATATGTTCAACTTGTAAGGTATTTAAAAAATCTTTACCTTGAATAGGTAAATTGCATTTGCTTAGAACTGTGTTCTCTATTTTACCTAAAACATATCTTTCCCTATAATTTGGGCTATAATGCAAATGCGAGATCGTTTTAAATTTCGTTATAAAATCACCCAATTTCTCCTTTAAATAAGGCACAATGGTTTCTGAAACGATATGAGCTACGGACACAGTGTCTCTTTGGTTACGAAGTTTAATTGCCCATTTCGAAAATAGATTTTCATTATTTTTTGCCTGGATTCCTAACGTATTACTATAGAAGAAAAAGCTTTCAAGTTGTTTTCCTAAATACTCAATCACATCATCGGAGACATTTTCATGTAAAGCTAATAGAAGAATAAGATGCTGTCTGGATCTGTATTTGTTTATAAATCCAATATTGGTGATGCTTGGATAGGTTCCTCCATCTCTTACCAATTCTGTTGCTATCACCAATTCTGAATACCGCTTAGATAATGCTTTCAATTCTTTCGCGAAAACCACTGGATTTGTTTCGTACTTCGTTTGATTTTTTCCTTCATCAGTTAAAAACCATTTATAAATATCATCTTCACGCAATATTCCATCGTAATAACGTGACATTAAAAAATACCTCAAAAAACGTAAAGGTGTATTTTCTTCACCACATTTTTGAAGATTGGCTACTATTTCTTTCCAGATATCTTTAATAGCATTAAACTCGGTTGGTTTAGCGGTACTGAATAAAAGATTTTTCACCAAATCCATAGCGTTTAGACTGGAACCTCGTTGATTTATCGTTTCAAATATTTTTAGCGCACTGCTAAGATTTTCGGATTCAATCACTACCAACTCAATTTTAGTCAGGAAATATCTTGCATATTTTACCAATGAATCTAAGCTTTCATCCAAGTATAATTGCAAATGATTATAAATCTTAAAATACGCTTTTTCCATCTTTTCAATGGAAGCAGATTTTTCATCATTGAAATCTTCATTTAATATACGATTCTTCAGATAACCTTTACTTTCTTCATATTGTAGTTCAAGTCTTAGCTGTGTTTCATCGCTGTCCATATCAAAATCGGACAGTAATTCTTCTACATTCTGTAAATATTTAGACTGCTTTGAATCTAGTGCCTGTTCTTTCAATAAATCACGCAATGCACACAATGTAAGGACTATTGTCGTTAACCTTTGCTGACCGTCGATTACATCATATTTTTCCTTATTGGCGACAATGATGATGGAGCCTATGAAATAACTTTTCTGTGTGTCGGTATTTTCATCATATTCATTATCAATATCGATTAAGAACTGTTCTACCTGATCTTCAGGTTTCCAAACATATTCTCTTTGATAATCAGGAACTATAAAAAAGTAATCTTTTAATTTTGAGATACTCTTAACTTCTGCTTTTATTTCCATTATTTCTTAGTTCTTTTTACTACAATTCTATAATCTGGTTTCCAATCAGAATTCTCACACGCTGTGACTATTCTATTATCAGTGTAAGGTATTTCTTTTGCCTGTTTTATTTCTTGTTCTACTTTCTCCAATTTTAGATAAACACTTGAATCTTCGATTTCCTTTAAAGAAAATAAAGTATCTGCCTTACTATGGCAACATATTAACACTCTCCAAGGCTGAGAGTGTGTAGTATGAAAATCTGCGAATTCAGGAAGTCTTTTATTTTCATAAATATTTTTAACAATCAACGGGCTTACAATTGAACAACCAAGCTGTTGTTCATTATATTCTCTAGAGCATTTATCTCTTCCACGATGTAAAAAAT
>JAEWLI010000217.1 GCA_023393375.1 Bacteroidota bacterium | reverse complement strand
GTGATATCTTCCAGAGCTTCTGGATTCATCATCAACCGTGTATTGAAATATTTAACCAGACAAGGTTTTGTCAGGTCATCATTGGTGGGTCCAAGCCCTCCGGTAATGATGATCAATTGTGCCCGATGTTCGGCTTCAGCAAAGGTTTGAAGTATCACTTGCTCATCATCCCCGATAGTGGTTCTTCTTACCACTTTATAACCTATTTTATCCATTTCTGCACTGATCCAATGGCTGTTGGTGTCCAGTGTCTGGCCATATAAAAGCTCATCACCTATAGTAATGATCTCCACTTTAATATTTTCCATATTTGATAATAATTTGCTCTGTCAATGAATTGGTCTTATAATTGTGAGTTTTCAAAATTGTTATAAAGATTTTATTTCTTTACATATAAATTAAAAAATGATGAAGATCTTCAAAATTACAACAGCATTTATAATTATTGCATTTCTAAGTGCTTGTAGTAGCGCACAACTATCTCAATTAGGGGATATTTTAAAAGACGGATCACTCTCAACAGAAGAAGTGGCCATGGGTTTAAAACAGGCATTGGAAAAAGGAACCAATAGTGGAACAGCATCCGCATCAAAGCTGAATGGTTATTTTAATAATCAAAAAATACGCATTCCCCTACCACCGGAAATGCAGCGTGTGGAAAGTACATTACGGCAAGTCGGACTGGGTTCGGAAGTGGATAAATTTGCGCTGAATCTAAACAGGGCTGCCGAAAAAGCTGCCATTGAAGCTAAACCTATCTTTATTAGTGCTATAAAATCCCTCACCATACAAGATGCCTGGAATATTCTGAGAGGGGATAAAGATGCCGCAACACAATATTTAAGAAGAACTACATTCAATCAACTGAAAGGTGCATTTCAACCTATTGTAGAAAATGCACTCAACTCAGTTAACGTTACCAAATATTATGATGATATTGCCGGGTCCTATAACCGGATTCCAGGTGTTACTAAAATCAATGATGACTTGAATGACTTTGCGACTACCAAAGCAATTGATGGGTTATTCGTTCTGATAGCTGAAGAAGAAGCCAATATCCGGGCTAATCCTGCAGCAAGAACAACAGAATTGTTAAGGAAGGTTTTTTCACAGGCTGATTAATCGTATATTGGCGTTCATTTTTTCACAAGGAAATAAGTATTACAGACTAAATTTTTATGAAGAAAATTGGATTATTATTAGTGGGATCAATTATCATGATTGCCACTATGTGCACACAAAAAACTACCAGCGAAGAAGTACAGGTTTTTCTGGATGAATACAACCAGAATTATCAGCGTTTGCTGGTTGATTATTCTGAAGCAGAGTGGGAATTGAATACCCGTATTGTTGAGGGCGATACACTGGCCAGTTCAAAAGCTCAGGAAGCCAACCGTAAGATAGCTGCGTTTACAGGAAGTAAAGAAAATATTGAAAAAGCCCGACATTATCTGAACGATGTTGAAAATCTATCGGAGTTACAGGTAAAGCAACTAAATACCATTCTGTATATGGCTGCGAGCAATCCTGAAGTTGCCGGTGAAGTGGTTCAAAAACGGATAAAGGCAGAAACTCAGCAAACAGAAAAGCTTTTTGGATTTGATTTTATGGTGGATAGTCAATCAATTACTACAAATGAAATTGACCGGCTATTAATAGAGTCAACCGACTTAGAGGAGCGTTTGAAGGTGTGGGAAGCAAGCAAAGAAGTAGGAAAAGTATTAAAAGAAGGGTTGGCTAATTTAAGGGATTTAAGAAACCAATCTGTGCAAGCCTTAGAGTATGATGACTATTTCAGTTATCAGGTTTCTGATTATGGCATGACCACCGATGAGATGCTCGAATTGAACAGAAAGTTTATCAGCGAAATTTGGCCACTTTACCGTGAGTTGCATACGTGGGCTAGATATGAGTTGGCTAAAAAGTATAATCAGAATGTTCCGGATATGCTTCCTGCACATTGGTTGCCCAATCGGTGGGGTCAGGAATGGACTGGGATAATTCAAGTAGAGGGAATCAATCTCGATGAAAAACTAAAAGAAAAATCTGCAGAATGGATTGTAAAGGAAGGGGAAAAGTTTTATTTAAGCTTAGGATTCCCGGCTTTACCAGCTACTTTTTATGAAAAATCAAGCCTTTATCCCTTGCCAGAAGATGCTGGTTACAAGAAAAATAATCATGCATCGGCATGGCACATGGACAATGCCCAGGATGTGCGCTCATTAATGAGTGTGGAACCAAATACCAGTTGGTGGGAAACTACACTTCATGAGTTGGGACATGTTTATTATTTCATGTCCTATACAAACCCTGATGTGCCAATAATTTTAAGGGGAGGTGCAAATAGGGCTTATCATGAAGCTATTGGAAGTTTAATAGGGTTAGCTTCCTTACAAAAACCTTTCTTAATGCAATATGGACTGGTAGATGAAGAGGCCGAAACTGATAAGATTCAGGCATTGTTAAATGAGGCTTTAAATTATATTGTGTTTATTCCCTGGTCTGCAGGTGTAATGACCGAATTTGAGCATGAACTTTATGCTAAAGACCTTTCCCAGGATCAATATAATCAAAAATGGTGGGAACTGAAAAGTAAATATCAGGGCATTGTACCACCTGTTGAGAGGGGCGTAGAATACTGTGATGCAGCTTCTAAAACCCATATCAATGATGATGCTGCACAATATTATGATTATGCAATATCATACGTACTCCTGTTCCAATTACACGATTACATAGCCCGGAATATTCTGCAACAAGACCCCTATGCAACCAATTATTATGGCAATAAAGAGGTTGGGGATTTCTTATATAAAATCATGTATCCGGGAGCAAGTGTTGACTGGCGGGAGCATTTGAAAGAAACCATTGGCACTGAAATAAGTGCTCAACCACTTGTAGATTATTTCAATCCTCTAATGGATTATCTGAAAGAAGCAAACACTGGGCGGGAACATACCTTGCCCGAATTATAAATCGGACTACAAATGGCATTGGCCGAATAGCTAATGCCATTTTACCTTTCAGTTCCTGAAAGCTCTTTCAAACGTTCTTTTTCTTTATTTGAAAGGTTATCCATCCCTTTTTGGTGTATTTTCTCCAACAATTGGTTTAATTCGGCTTCCTTTTCCCGCTTAAGCGCATTGTATTTTGTATCGATTGTATGATTCGGTTTCGAAGAATTTGAGAATGACTTCGAAAAATATCCTATTATAATTATCAACAGAATAAAGATAAAAATATAGGTCATATATTTGAATTTTATGTGATAATATCATTACAAATATTATAAAAATACCTCAAATCTCATACCGACAACATGTGCTATTGGGATGTTTCTGATCCTTACAATCACGTACCTAAAATATTTTCCACTCTCCCCCACAAATAGCCTCTTTTCATAAGATTTTGCTACTGGATTTTAATTAAATTATCAGAAATTACGAAAATTTATACAGTTCTTTTGTAAATCCTCTAAACAAATGCCTTATAAGCCTGTTCTGAATTATATAATTAAAGTGGAAAAAAGTGGTAAATTGTGGTTGATTTTTCCATTTAATAATGATACCTTTGTATTAACGATCACTGTATACTGTTAGAAACGTTATGTCATTTTTCTCGAGTGAGTATGAATGTAAATTGGATGCTAAAGGGCGGATAGTATTGCCGGCCAAGATCAAATCCAATTTGCCAGAAAGTTCGGGACACGAGATTGTATTAAGACGGGGCTTTGAACCTTGTCTGGTGGCATACCCGATGATTGAGTTTAATAAAATTTATTCACGCATTGCCGGGCTGAATGAATTTAATGAAGAATACAGGCGATTGCAAAGAAATTTTTTCAGTGGCAACACGGTCGTTGAATTGGATAGTATGGGTAGATTTATTATTCCCAAGACAATGATCAGGTTTGCACAATTAGAAAAGGATGTAATAGTAGTTGGAATGGGGAATAGAGTGGAAGTCTGGAATCCCAAGCTCTACGAAGAGTACTTGATAAAGGATCAAAAAGAATTTTCAGCATTGGCTGAAAAATATTTAAACGATTGATTTTGAATGGATTATCAATACCATCATCCGGTACTGCTCAATGAGAGTATCGAAGGTTTAGAGATAAAACCCGATGGTATTTATGTGGATTTGACTTTTGGCGGGGGCGGACATTCCCGGGAAATTTTGAAACAACTGACTACAGGCAAATTATTAGCCTTTGATCAGGATCAGGATGCCAAGGAAAATGCTGCCAAAATTACAGAACGTTCTTTTACATTCATTCCTGCAAATTTTCGCTTTCTCAAGCAGTACCTCAAGTTGAATGGAAATGACAGGGTAGATGGCATATTTGGCGACTTTGGAATTTCATCGCATCAGATTGACGAACCTGAAAGAGGGTTTTCCATAAGAGGGGAGGGGCAACTGGATATGAGAATGAACAAGAAATCGGCATTGGATGCATCTACGATCGTAAATGAGTATGCAGAGAAAGATCTACAGCATATTTTCTCTATGTATGGAGAAATTACCAATGCCCGGTCACTGGCCCGAGAAATTGTAGCAACAAGAGCGAAAAGGAGGATAGGCACCACTACCGATTTAACAGAAGTTTTAAATAAGACAGCACCAAAATTCAAAGAGTTTAAATACTATGCCAAGGTATTTCAGGCTTTAAGAATTGTGGTAAATGACGAACTAAAAGCCATAGAAGAAATGCTTGAGCAATCGGCAGGGGTATTAAAAACAGGAGGAAGATTGGTATTGATTTCTTACCATTCTCTTGAAGACAGACTGGTTAAGAATTTTATTTCCAGTGGAAATATACAAGGAAAGATTGAGAAGGATTTTTATGGTAATTTAATCAGGCCATTAGAACCTGTAACGAAAAAGCCAATCATCCCGACAGAGGAAGAACAACAGATGAATCCCAGGTCAAGAAGCGCGAAACTTAGAATAGCAGAAAAAAAATAAAAAATGTCGAACAACACATTTAAAGTTAAAAAGAAAGCAAAATTACGGAGGAACAGTATTTTCTCATTCTTTGAGAAAGTGGTCAATCTTGATGTACTGGTAAGGCATGGTATCCCTGTATCATATCTGCCCAAATTTCTTTTTATCTCATTGTTGGGGATTTTTTACATTGGGAACAGCCATTATACCGAAAAAACAATAAGGAAGATTGCAAGATTGCAGATAGAAGTTGATGAGCTGAGGGCTGATTATACCTCATTGAAAGCTGAGTATATGTTCGATAGTAAACAATCTGAGGTAGCCCGGAAAGTTACTGAATTAGGATTGGAAGAAAGTGTTAAGCCACCTTTTAAAATAGATATGTAATAGGTGAATATCAGGAAATCCATATTGTTAAGAGTTAGAATAGCTTATTTGCTGTTTTTTGTCTTTGGGATAGCTGTTATAGTACAGGTTGGAAAGATACAATTCAAGGATGGCGAAAAATGGATGGAGAAAGCAAATAAAACTACATTTCAATATAGAAATGTAAATGCTACACGTGGGAATATTTATTCTGACAATGGCAGTCTTTTGGCTACTTCCCTACCGGAATACCGGCTTTGTTTCGATCCAACCATATCTGATTCTGAAGTTTATCGCACAGGCATAGATTCTTTATCCCTCCTTTTGTCAAGGTTTTTTGGTGACAACAGCAAAGATGCTTACAAAAGAAAAATCAATGATGCCAGAATGTCGGGACGTCAATTTCTTATTCTGAATAAAAAACTTGTTCGTCATCAAGACAAGAAAAAAATGATGACATGGCCTATTTTCCGCGAGGGTAGAATGGGTGGAGGTGTAATATTTGAAAAAATCAACAAACGCTTCCGCCCATTCAAGTATCTGGCATTCAGAACGATAGGTTATTTAAATGAAGATAATTATGGTGCAGGTTTGGAATATAGTTTTAACGATGTTTTATCCGGACAGAACGGTAAGGCATTATACCAGCGAATGGCAGGTGGAAACTGGAAACCAATATATGACGGTACCGAAGTTAGGCCCGAAGACGGGCTGGATATCGTCACCACCATTGATGTAAATGTTCAGGATGTGGCAGAATCCGCTCTTCATAAAGCATTACGGGAACACAATGCCGATTATGGAAGTGTGGTAGTGATGAATGTGAAAACAGGTGAAATTAAAGCCATTTCCAACCTTACCAAAAATGGTGAATATTATTCTGAAATATTAAACTATGCAGTAAGTGGCCAGGGATTAACTGAACCAGGCTCTACATTTAAGCTGGTTTCCATGATGGCTTTATTGGAAAATGCTAATATTAACCTAACCGATAGTATTGATACCGGCAATGGCAGGCACCGGTTTTTTGATCGTGTGATGGTAGATCACAAACATGGTGGTTATGGCACAATTACAGTTCAGGAAGCATTTGAAAAGTCTTCTAATGTGGGCATTTCAATTCTTGTAAATGAACATTTTGGGATTCAACCCAGGAAATTCACAGATTTTATTAAGAGTATTGGTCTTACTCAACCATTGGGGTTTCAATTAAAAGGTGAAGGTATACCTTACATCAAAGTCCCTACCGACAAAACCTGGAGTGGAATTACTTTGCCATGGATGTCTATAGGATATGAACTAAAACTGACGCCATTACAAACCCTGGCTTTATATAATGCAGTAGCAAATGACGGTAAAATGATGTTGCCCTACATTGTAAAATACGTAAAAAGAGCAGATCAGATTGAAAAGGAATATAAACCGGTAGTGCTGAATAACAAAATATGTTCCTCAAAAACACTAGAACAATTACAAACGCTTTTAGTGGGTGTAGTTGAAAATGGGACAGCATCCAACATTAAAAATGCACATTACAAAATTGCTGGCAAAACCGGAACTTCTCAAAAAATTAAAGAAGGAGGAGGTTATTCACGCAGCTACCATACTTCTTTTGCTGGGTATTTCCCCGCTGACAATCCCAAATACAGTTGCATAGTGGTGATCGACAATCCAAAAAATAATTACCAATACGGTAGCGATGTAGCTGCTCCGGTATTTAAGACCATTGCAGATAAAATATTTTCGCTGGATATGGAACTTCACAAACCATCGATGGTTGCTGAAATACAGGGTGATAGTATTTTTCCAGTAATACAGACCGGCTTTGCTCAGGATTTGAATGTGGTATGTGATGCATTGAAAATTACCCATATAGAACAGGAAAATGATGACTGGGTAAAAGCTAAAGTGGTAGATAAATCGGTTCAGTGGATACCTCAAAAGTATTCTCAGGATTTGACTCCCGACGTAAGGGGGATGAGGCTTAGGGATGCATTATTCCTGTTAGAAAATGCAGGATATTCGGTTGAGTTTAAAGGTGCAGGACGTGTGGTCAGACAATCCCAGACGCCAGGTGCTAAAATCAGAAAAGGTAGTCAAATTATTTTGGAATTAGGTTAATGGCTATATTAAAAGACATATTATATAAGGTATCATTGGTTTCTCTTTCAGGGTCTACCGAAACAGATGTAATAGACGTTTGTTTTGATTCCCGTAAAGTACGGAAAGGGTCATTGTTTGTAGCTGTTAAAGGTACTCATGTAGATGGACATGATTATATCGAAGATGTAATTACCAAAGGAGCAAGAGCAGTAGTGGTTGAGAAATTGCCCGAAACGCTTCACAATCAGATCGTTTATGTTCAGGTGGAAAATAGCTCAAGGGCATTAGGTATTATAGCTGGTAACTTTTATCAAAATCCATCCCACCGTATTAAACTGGTTGCCGTAACAGGTACAAATGGCAAAACTACAGTAGTTACTTTACTGCATCAGTTATTCAGAAAATTGGGTTATAATACCGGATTGCTTTCTACGGTTACCAATAAAATCAATGAAGAGGAAATAGCAGCTACCCATACCACCGGAGATGCCCTTCAAATCAATCAGTTGTTACAAAAGATGGTCACATCAGGTTGTACCCATTGTTTTATGGAAGCCAGTTCACATGCAATTGTACAAGAAAGAGTGGCTGGATTGCAATTTTCCGGTGCCGTGTTCACCAATATCTCCCGTGATCACTTAGATTACCATCTCACATTTAAAGATTATATTGATGCCAAAAAGAAGTTATTTGATGACTTGAGTTCTTCGGCATTTGCCCTGGTCAATAATGATGATAAAAGGGGCGCGGTAATGTTACAAAACACCCGGGCAAAAAAATTGACTTATGGGTTAAAGGCCATGAGCGACTTTAAGGGGAAAATCCTTTCCAGTACGCTTGAAGGCCTTGAATTGGAAATTGATGGGAAATCCGGTTGGTTCAAGCTCATTGGTAATTTCAATGCATATAATTTATTGGCTGTATATGGTACGGCTATGTTATTGGAAGAAAACCAGGATGAAGTGTTGTTGCAGTTATCTTCCCTTCCTGGTGCGATCGGCCGATTTGAGCAGGTATTAAATCCATATGGGATTACAGCCATTGTCGATTACGCTCACACACCTGACGCATTGGAGAATGTGCTTTCTACAATTGAAAAAATCAGGACCAAAAATGAGCAACTCATAACCGTCATAGGTTGTGGTGGCGACAGGGATAAAGGTAAAAGGCCTTTAATGGCTGGAATTGCAGCTCAAAATAGTGATAAAATAATCTTAACCTCGGATAATCCTCGGAGTGAAGATCCCAAAGTGATTATCGATGAGATGTGGAAAGGGATAAATAAAAGTGCCTATAAAAAAGTATTGGAAATAGTTGATCGAAGGGAAGCCATAAAAACCGCTTGTTCGATTGCAGGGAAAGGGGATATCATTCTCATTGCCGGAAAAGGTCATGAGACCTATCAGGAGATCAAGGGTGTAAAGCACCCTTTTGATGATAAATTAATTGTTGCCGAAATGTTAAAATTAATTTTTAGCTGATGCTGTATTATCTATTTGATTATCTGGACAGAGAATTTGACTTGATTGGGGCACAGGTGTTCCAGTTCATATCTTTCCGGGCAGGTATGGCTGCTTTTATTTCTTTGGTGGTCACTATCGTATTTGGAAAATACCTGATAGAAATATTAAGGAAAAAACAAATTGGTGAATCCATCAGAGATCTTGGTTTGCAGGGACAAATGGAAAAAAAAGGCACACCCACAATGGGGGGAATTATCATTATAGCAGCTATAGTGATACCAACGCTGCTTTTTGCTCAAATTGATAATATTTATGTCATTCTCTTGCTGGTTTCCATATTATGGATGGGATTAGTCGGGTATTTTGACGATTATATCAAAGTAGTCAGAAAAGATAAAAAAGGACTGGCAGGAAAATTTAAGATTTTTGGACAGATCAGCTTAGGGATTATTGTTGGAGTTACGCTTTATTTTAATGACAATGTGGTAGTTAGAGAGTATTCTGATGCCATTACAGTAGAAGAAGGGGTAATTGTAACCAATCAATATGAAGATATTAAGTCAGCCATTACCACTATTCCATTTGTAAAAAATAATGAACTAAATTATAGTGAACTGATTCCTTTTTTACCAGAAGAATATACCTGGCTAATATATATTCCTTTTGTCATTATAGTAGTGATGGCAGTCTCCAATGGAGCCAATATCACTGACGGTATAGATGGATTAGCAGCAGGTACTTCGGCAATTATCGGGCTCACCTTGGCAATTTTTGCCTATTTATCGGGTAACGCCATATTCTCAAGTTACCTGAACATCATGTTTATACCCGGATCTGGTGAAATGGTAATTTTCTGTGCAGCCTTTGTTGGAGCATGTATTGGATTTTTATGGTATAATACATATCCGGCTCAGGTTTTCATGGGAGATACCGGAAGTTTATCATTAGGTGCGGTGATTGCGGTATTGGCACTGATAATAAGAAAGGAATTGTTGATCCCGGTGTTATGTGGCATATTTCTAATTGAAAATGTCTCTGTGATTTTACAGGTTTCTTATTTTAAATACACCAAAAGGAAATATGGGGAAGGAAAAAGAATTTTCAAGATGTCCCCGCTTCATCATCATTATCAGATGAAGGGATTTCATGAGTCTAAAATTGTAACCAGATTTTGGACTGTGGGAATATTACTAGCCATATTGACATTGGCTACATTGAAACTTAGATAATTGAAATATAAAGCATGAAAAAACTCATCATCCTTGGAGCCGGAGAAAGTGGAATAGGAGCCGCTTTGCTAGCAAAAGCAAAGGGATATGATGTTTTTGTGTCTGAAAAACAAGAGATCAAAGAAGAATATCGCATAGAACTTGATCAACAGGGGATCCCATTTGAAGAGGGCAAACATACAGAATCCCAAATATTAACAGCAGATGAGATAATGAAAAGCCCAGGTATTCCGGACAGCGAATCAGTGGTTAAAAAAGCTTTGGCAAAAGGTCTTCCCATTATTTCTGAATTAGAACTTGCTTTCCGGTTTTTAAGTGATAAAAACAAAATAATCACGATTACAGGCACCAATGGAAAAACCACTACCACTCTATTGACTTACCATTTATTGAAAGAAGCTGGATATAATGTGGGCATGGCAGGGAATGTTGGTAATAGTTTTGCCCGAATGGTATTGTCTGACCCTCATGAGTATTATGTACTTGAAGTGAGCAGTTTTCAGCTCGACAACATGTATCAGTTCAAATCAGATGTAGCAATTCTTTTGAATATTACCCCCGATCATCTGGATAGATATGATTATAAAATAGAAAATTACACGGCATCAAAATTCAGGACACTTCAGAATATGGGTTCCGTAGATCACTTCATTTATTTTGCTGATGATCAAATAATAGCCAATGAATTGAGTAAAAGGGAAATTGCTGCCAAGAAATATGCAGTATCCTTATCAACTTCAGCATCCGCAGCTTTCTGCAAGGAAGATAAACTATACATTCAAGATTTGTGCCTTGAAACAGAGAAACTGCCTTTACAGGGTAAGCATAATTATGTAAATCTGATGGCGGCTGTGTTAGCATCTAAAATTTCAGGAGTAAATGACTCCAGCATTTTAAAGGCTATGGAAACCTTCAAAAATGCCGCTCACAGGATGGAATTTGTGGAGGAAATACATGGAATCAAATTTATCAACGATTCAAAGGCTACGAATGTAGATGCTGTTTATTATGCGCTTGAAAGTTTTACTACACCTGTTATCTGGATTGCAGGAGGTACGGACAAAGGAAATGACTATTCAACTTTAAAGAAAGTTGCTGCTAAACAAGTGAAAACATTAATCTGCCTGGGTGCGGACAATCAAAAAATTATCTCGGCTTTTTCAGGTGTAATTAGAGATGTTATCGATACAAATCACATCGGAAAAGCAATAGAAATGGCGTACAACTATGGCCGATCGGGGGATACGGTACTATTATCTCCTGCTTGTGCAAGTTTTGATTTGTTCAAAAACTATATAGATCGCGGTGATCAGTTTAAAGCGGAAGTAAAAAAACTAAAAAAACGATTTAACAGCCATTGATGATGATAAAGAAAGAATGGTTTTATAGAAATTTTAAAGGGGATCCAATCATTTGGTTGATAGTATTGGTTTTGTCTCTGATCAGCCTGTGGGTCGTTTATAGTGCTACCGGGCCATTGGCTTATAAAATGGCTCAGGGAAATACTGAAAGATACCTGTTAAAACATGCTGTTCATATTCTGGTAGGCCTTATTGCTATGTGGCTAACGCACAGGATAGATTATAAATACTTCTCTGCATTGGCAAGGGTGGCTTTATGGATTTCTGTACCGTTACTTTTTGTGGTTTGGAAATTTGGAATAAATTTTAACGAAGCCTCCCGCTCCATTAATATACCCCTCATTAATCAGGCTTTCCAACCTTCTGACCTTGCTAAATTGGCATTAATTGCTCATTTGGCTGGTATGTTATCCCGCAGGCAGCAGACTATCGAAGATTTCAAAGAATCATTGATCCCCATGTTATTATGGTGTGGATTGATCTGTGGGCTTATTGCCATGACTAATTTTTCCACAGGTGTACTTTTATTTGTCACCAGTATGTTGGTATTTTTTATTGGACGTGTACCATTAAAATATTTGGCTATGCTGGTGGTGGTGGGTATATTATCAGGAAGTATTGCTTTTACAATTGGTCAAAGAGGGGGTACTGTAGCAAAAAGGGTTCAGAATTTTATTAACCCCACTGAAGTTTCTTTTCAGTCGGAGCAGGGTTTTATAGCAATCGCATCTGGGGGTATTACTGGAAAAGGTCCAGGTAAGAGCAGTCAAAGAAACATTCTGCCTAACTCTTATGACGATTTTATCTTCGCGATTGTAATCGAAGAATACGGGATGATTGGTGGTGCATTTATTGTTTTTTTGTTTCTGGTATTGCTTTACCGGGGCATGCGGATTGCCTCGCGGAGTGATCGAGCCTTCGGGGGATTATTATCTTCAGGATTGAGCTTTGCTATAGTCATGCAGGCAATGATCAATATGGGTGTGGTCACTGGTTTGGCTCCGGTTACCGGTTTACCCTTACCCTTAATGAGCATGGGAGGTACATCATTATTGTTTACCGGTATTTCTTTAGGAATGATATTAAGTGTAAGCCGGAAAAATGAAGCAGAAGAAGAATTTGAAACCATTGAAGGTAATGTGGCAAAAGCGGCATAAATGACTATAGTAAATAAAAATATCGCACCTACTCCTTACCGCATCATCATAAGTGGTGGTGGTACAGGAGGACATATTTATCCGGCTATTGCAATCGCTGATAAAATCAAGGAAAAGTATCCGGACAGTGAAATACTGTTTGTGGGGGCTAAAGGGAAGATGGAAATGGAAAAGGTGCCGCAGGCAGGGTATAATATTGAGGGTTTATGGATAAGTGGCCTACAACGCAGGTTAACTGCCCAAAATTTGATGTTCCCTTTCAAAGTTGTTTCCAGCTTAATGAAAGCTGCTAAAATATTAAAAAGATTTAAACCACAAGCAATAGTGGGTGTGGGAGGTTTTGCCAGTGGTCCATTAATATATGCTGGTGTGAAAAAAGGCATTCCTGCACTTATCCAGGAACAAAACTCTTACCCTGGTATCACTAATAAAATTTTAGCTGGGAAAGTCAACAAGATCTGTGTTGCGCATGATAAGATGGACAGGTTTTTTCCTAAAGACAAGCTGGTATTTACCGGTAACCCTGTAAGAAAGGATATTGCAGATGTTTCGCATAAAAGAAAAGCTGCCCTGGAGTTTTTTAGATTCAATGAAACCCAGAAAGTATTACTAATACTTGGTGGCAGTCTGGGCGCAAGAACTATCAATAACAGTATTTTCGATAAAATTGAAATGCTGATAAATCAAAATATTCAGGTCATTTGGCAAACCGGTAAATTCTATCATGAAGAGTTTGAAAAAAAGACGGCAAATTTTGATCTGAAAAATATCAGAATTGTACCATTTCTTAAGGAAATGGACCTGGCTTATGCTGCTGCCGATGTGGTAGTATCCAGGGCAGGCGCACTGTCGGTATCGGAATTATGTTTGGCAAAAAAGCCAGTGATTTTTGTGCCTTCACCAAATGTTGCCGAAGATCATCAGACAAAAAATGCCATGGCACTGGCTGAAAAAAACGCGGCTGTAATAGTAAAGGATATATCGGCAGTGGAGATGCTGGTTCCGGAAGTATTAAAATTAATTAGTGATGAGGCTAAGCAGGATGAATTGAGGCTTAATATAGCTCAACTAGCTCGTCCTGAAGCGACAGAAAATATTGTAAATGAAATAATAAAATTGATCAATTGATTAGCGACGGAAAAAATAGGGCGTATTTTGTAGGGATAGGGGGCATAGGTATGAGTGCACTTGCAAGGTGGTACAATCATGCCGGTTACTTGGTGGCAGGGTATGACCGAACCTATTCACCACTTGTCGAAGAATTGGTCGCGGAGGGCATGTCGGTGACCTGTGAGGATGCAATTGACACAATACCTGATGAAATAAAAAAACATAAAGAAAAGGTAATCGTCATTTTTACACCAGCTATACCCGGTGATTCACCACAATTGGAATTCTTCAGAAATAATGGTTTTGAAGTTATCAAACGATCGGAAGCACTCGGCAGGATATCTAACGATCATTTCACAATTGCTGTGGCAGGTACACATGGTAAAACCACTACTTCCACAATGATCGCACACATCCTGAATTATGCAGGAAAAAACAGTGCGGCATTTCTAGGTGGGATTTCTTCCAATTATCATACTAATTTCCTGATAAAGGGTGATTTTTCTTCAGATACAATAATTGTTGCTGAAGCAGATGAATTTGACCGTTCATTTTTGCGATTATCTCCTAATGTCGCGGTCATCACTTCTACTGATGCTGACCACTTGGATATTTATGGTGACAAGCAATCTGTACATCAATCCTATGGCGATTTTATAAAAAAAATTGCACAGGAAGGACAATTGATTCTCAATCAATCCATTCCAGACGAGTTAGTGGATAGTATTAATGTGATGGTACAGAAATACGGAGAAGGTAGTGATTGCCGGGCAGAAAATATTAAAATTGAAAATGGGAATTTTATATTTGATTTTGTTGGCCCCACTCAGATAATTGAACAGGTGAAGCTAATGGTGCCAGGATTTCACAATGTGGAAAATGCCACTGCAGCTATTCAGGTAGCTTTGTGCCTGAAAATTAATGCGGGGACTATCAAATCTGCCTTGGCAGAATTTACAGGTGTTAAAAGGAGGTTTGAATATATCATAAAATCAGAGGATGTTATTTTCATAGATGATTATGCTCATCATCCTACTGAGATAGAGGCTCTTCTGACTTCAGTTAAAGCTTTATATCAGGAAAAAAAGATAACTGCCATTTTTCAACCTCATCTTTATTCCCGTACCCGGGATTTTACAGAAGGGTTTGCACAAAGCCTTAGTTTGGCTCATGAAGTGCTCTTGCTTGATATTTATCCGGCAAGGGAGAGACCAATTCCCGGAATTACTTCAAAAGTAATTCTAGATAAAATTGTTACTGATGCAAAACGGTT
Organism: Bacteroidota bacterium; assembly: GCA_023393375.1. Classification (GTDB taxonomy): domain Bacteria; phylum Bacteroidota; class Bacteroidia; order Cytophagales; family Cyclobacteriaceae; genus JAEWLI01. Next base: position 2,671 of record JAEWLI010000217.1, on the reverse strand, counting down.
GCTTACAGCTGACCAGTTAATGCAATATCTGAATGGAGAAAAAACTGATGTGGTACTAACAATAGGTGCAGGTGATATTGACAAACTAATTCCAGAAATAAAGGAAATACTGCTTAATAAGAAAGGAGGAGCCAATGAATAAGATAAAGGCACTGATTTCCAGGCTGAATATTATAGTGAAAATCTTCATCGTAAGTCTTCCGGTTTTTTTGTCAATAGGATTTGTGGAAAAACAGCAGGGCGAACAGGATTGCAGAAGAATTGTGGTAAAAGTGGAAAATACACTGGGCAATTATTTTATTGAAGAAAAGGACATTATCAATATGGTAACCCACCAGGGCCACCAATCATTTATAGGCAAATCTTTCAAATCTATTGATATGAAAGCAATTGAAAAAGATGTCAATGAATTGAAGTTTGTAAAAAACGCCCAGGTATACAGAGATCTGAAAGGTAATCTAATAGTGAGTGTAGAACAACAGCGTCCAATTGCCCGTCTGGTACGACCACTTGCTCCTGATGCTTATATCAGTGAAGATGGTACTATTTTACCTACTTCAGGAAAATATTCAGCCAGGGCCATTATCATCCGTGGGGATTATACTGATAAAATAATCAGTGAAGGTCTGACTGTAAAAAACAGGGGCACCAGCTTGCTTAAAATGCTGAAATACATTGATAAAAATGCATATTGGAGAGCCCTGATTGCCGAAATTGCAATAGACCGATATGGTAATATGGTACTCTATCCGCAGGTTGGAAAACAAGAATTTATTTTTGGAAACTCTGATGAATTTGAAACCAAATTCAATAAAATTCAAACTTTTTATGATAAAATAAGACCCGCTAAAGGGTGGAATCATTACGCCAGGGTCAATATAAAATATAAAAATCAAATTATTTGTGAATAATTGCTAAAAGACATGGAAAAAGAAAAAATTATTGTAGGCTTGGACATCGGCACCACTAAAATTTGCGCTATTGTAGGCAGAAAAAATGAGTATGGAAAACTTGAAGTATTAGGAATGGGCAAAGCTGTTTCCGATGGCGTAATACGCGGAATGGTAACCAACATTGATAAAACCATTCAGGGTATCGAAAAAGCGATTGCTGAAGCTGAGAATCAGTCAGGCATAAATATTCGAGTGGTAAATGTTGGAATAGCTGGCCAACACATTAAAAGTTCCATCCATCATGGGTCCATCACCCGTCATTCCACCGATGACGAAATCACTATGGAAGATGTAAACAGGCTTACTAACGACATGTATAAAATCGTAATACCACCTGGCAGCGAGATCATCCATGTCATGCCACAGGATTACATTGTCGATTATGAAGAATGTATAAAAGATCCTGTTGGAATGTCAGGGGTAAAGCTGGAAGCAGATTTCCACATTATCACCGCCCAGACCAACGCCATCAGCAATGTGAACAAATGTGTACGACGTGCAGGATTGGAAATCGAAAACCTGATACTTGAACCGCTGGCATCAAGCCTGGCTGTGCTAAGTGAGGAGGAAAAAGAAGCTGGTGTGTGTCTCGTAGATATCGGTGGTGGTACTACGGATATTGCAATTTTCCATGACAATATTATAAGACATACAGCTGTCATTCCTTTTGGCGGAAATATTATTACCAACGACATCAAACAAGGGTGCATGGTAATGCAGCATCAGGCAGAATTATTGAAAACCAAATTTGGAAAAGCAATTGCCGAAGAAGCAAGCCCCAATGAAATTGTATCTATCCCCGGATTAAAACACCGGGCACCAAAGGAAATTTCCATCAAAAATCTTTCTTGTATTATTGAAGCGAGAATGGAGGAAATCATCGAACTGGTGCATACCGAGATCATCACTTCAGGTTACGAGGGCAAACTTTCCGGAGGGGTTGTAATTACTGGCGGCGGGTCGCAATTGCAGTATTGCAAACAATTATTTGAATACATGACCGGTATGGATTGCAGGATTGGATACCCTAATGAGCACCTTGGCAAAAGCAAAATTGAAGCAGTAAAAAGTCCCATGTACGCCACCACTATAGGGTTGGTATTATCAGGTTTCCGTGCTATCGATGATAGGGATACGAGATTTATGCAATCAAGGGATAATGGGAGAAATAAAGTCAAAAAAGAAAAAACCAATGGAGGAGGGGATTTCTTTAGGAAGATCATCGACCGCACTAAAGGGTTATTAATTGATGATGTGGATGATACAAAAGATTATTGACTTTTCAGAAGATTATTTAAAAAATGAACATTGAAATAAAACTATAAAAATATTTTTAACACCTAACACCTAACACTATGGGAGAGAATACCTATAAATTCGAACTACCAACCCACCATAAATCTATCATTAAAGTGATAGGCGTAGGTGGAGGAGGCAGCAATGCTGTAAATCATATGTTTAATCAAGGCATCAAAGATGTGGAGTTTGTGATTTGCAACACAGATGCCCAGGCTTTGAAATGCAGCCCTGTACCTAACCGCCTGCAAATCGGGTTGAACCTGACCAGCGGATTGGGAGCTGGGGCAAATCCTGAGGTTGGCAAAAATGCCGCCCTTGAAAGCAAGGAAGATATCAGAAATTTTTTGAGTGATTCCACTAAAATGGTTTTTATAACAGCCGGAATGGGTGGTGGTACAGGTACTGGTGCAGCCCCGGTG
>JAEWLI010000199.1 GCA_023393375.1 Bacteroidota bacterium | reverse complement strand
GGTTCGTGAGGACACTGTGAGGACACGAACCATGGGTATGGGACGTCAACAAATGGATGCCAGCTTCACGGGGGAATCAGCCGAAGTCATACTATGACTCCAAGCAGGTCAGTTAATACATTCATCTACTGCAAGTAGTCATAGTATGACTAATAGAGGTTGTCTGAACCACGGATTAGGCGGATTACACTGATTTCACGGATTATATCTTTAACCCAAATCTCCCTTGGTTCGTGTCCTCAGATTTAATATCACATGACGAAAACTAAATCATTAGCTCTGCAAGATTATGGGTGGTATTTCAGGCATTTATCATATTAGGAGTATTTTAATTTTGCATTTGTTTATAGAAAAAATGATTCAAGAAAATAAAAAAGTCCCATCGCTAGCGACCTTTGACTTCAAATCGATTAAAATACTGGCAGGGTTCTTCATAAAAATAAATCAGGTCTCACCTACGGAGCTATAAAAGCTGATGACCTGTTAGCTACAAGCAGGAAACCCCGATGGGGTTAATTTATGGCTTCCCAAGAAAAAGGAATCAAGGCCGCTGAGCGAAGTCGAAGCGGCCGAAGCGACTTTCCCAAAATCATCTATTTAGGGGAAGGATTATTACAAAAATATCATTGTTCTTTCACTGGATTATTGGAACAATATAGGAAAAATAGTAGTCTTTGCTTTTGTGCCAAATCATTATTGAGATTTAAATTTTGGGATTTGAATAGCCTGTGGAGAAATCAAAAACAAGTATTGTTTATATATATCAAAGTTACTTGCTACACCTTTTCTCTTGGTGCAGCAAGTAACTCGATGTAATTGACAAAGCTTCTAAAGTTTTAGTATTATGAATTAACTTCTTTTCCTTTTATAATCCTTCATGATTATAATAAATGGAATAACTGAGTGGATGGGGTGCATGTGGAAACTTTTGATAGTATTTAAAAAAGGGTTGGTCTTCTTCCCATTCGGGAATTTCGTTTATCCTTAAACCTTCCAATTCCAGTTCATTTGGTTTAAAATTTGAAAATCCGATTTCTCCGGAAATATCAGGAGCTTTGAATTCGGTCAGGTGCGATGGTGCATTTGCAATAAAGCGAACATCGTGTGATTGATTGTAAAAAGTGCTTTGATAGAAATCAAATTCTCCAATAAAACTAGCCTTAAAATCGCTGGCTTTTGAGTTGATGATTTCCGTTTTTACATGATGTGGGGTTACTGTTTGAGGAATATCACCAAAAAAGTTAGCAGTATATTCACCTTCATCACTGCTGGACGAAATTGAGAATACGTGTTTTTGAAATTGAAAGTCAGGATAAAAATATTTTAGAACTGGGCCGTAAAATCGTTTTTGATTCAAGAAGTAGGCAATATTTTTATCTCCATCCACTCGTCCAAAAACATAAAAATAACCAGAATTATTTTCGGGAACTTCTATTTCCTGAAGCTCTAAAGGTGTTTTACAGTCATTCAAATCAATTTCAAAAATTTGGCCATCATTAAGAATATCTTTAATTGTGTAAAAGCCTTTTTCGTTATCTTCATATTTGATGATGAGCTTACTGTCTTTGGTATAGCCTAAACTTATTGGATCAGAAATGTTAGATTCCCAATTGGCGAATGATCTTCCATTATAGTCAGTTGTGATGGTTAGATATTCAAAAGGAGGCGTATTCTGGTCTATTTTTACTTTACAAGTTATTGTACCATTAGGTGCAGGAGCTGTATTTGATATAAAACCAAATTCAGATCCGCGTTTCAAAAGATAATAACCCGAAACATCAGTGATGTTGTTATATTTATTGACAACAAAAAGATTAATATATTCACCTTCATAAATCTCTTTAGGTGTAATTGTTAAAATATCAATATCAGAAAATGGAACTGTTTTTAAGTGCTTTCCTTCAAGATCTGTTACAATGAAAGTCATTTCATTTTGGGATAACTTACCATATTGATTCAACATAATATTTACAAGAACGTTTTTTACAGTTACGTTAATGGACTTTTCTTGTACTGTGCCTTTTTCGTCAAAGGCCACGACTTTTAAGGTTTGTAGTCCATCTTCTACTGTTGTAGTATTCCATGTAAGCTCATATGGAGGCTGATTGTCAGTAGAAAGTAAATTATTGTTAATCCAAAATTCAACTCTCTCAATTCTCGGGTTATCAGAAGCGTCAATTGTAATCTTAACTTCATTTTTTACTATATCGCCATCTGAAACATTGAGAATAACAATTGATGGGTTAATATCATCGGTGTTTTCACTATTTGAGCAACTGAAAAATAAAAACAAGCAAAAATAGAGCAGGTAGATATAATTCTGTTTCATGATTGGATTTGGATTTGTTAATGAATATTAACAAATATATTTTAAAAACCAATACAAAAGCCAAAGCACCAATAAATTCTTTAAAATTATTTTATTTCAGGAATGATATGGTTAAAACATCGCTTAGGCTCTTCTGTATAACAATTTACCGTTTTCTATGGGTGTGTGGGATTTAATAGGAAGGTTTTGAGTTTAACTTCCGGTCTGCCTAAATGATAGAAGTTTTATGATATAAAATTTGCCATTTTTTATAAAAGGATATAAATTACCCCTCCCCTGATTTGTGTCCTCACGAACCAGCTATTTAGCAATACCATCCCTGGTAGTATCTTTACGAATTAATCCATTGGCCCCTCATTGGAATTTGGTTAAAGATCCGTGCGATTACAAGTACTCCACTGCCAGATATTACGAACGTAATCAAAAGGATTTTACTTTTTAAAGGATCTTAT
>JAEWLI010000198.1 GCA_023393375.1 Bacteroidota bacterium | reverse complement strand
CTCCAGTGGACAGGCTGAATGAAAAGGTTTGATTGGAATTCCCTTCGACAAACAATTCTCCTACCACAATGCCTATTTGATTGTTTTCCGATACTTTATCATTGGAAATACTCACCTTTTTATGATTTGAAGGGGCAAACAATTTATTAGATAATACCAAGTCATAACATGCATAATCTAAGTTTTTATCTTTTTCCGTTGCAGAACCCTCTAACCCGACTCTGATGGTTGGATTTGTTCGGTCGTTAGTATTAATGATCAGAGAGCCTTTAAAATATCCCGAATCGGCAGGGAAAAAGAAAACTTTGAAAGAATGTGAAGCTCCAGGATTAATTGATTCTGGAAAACTTTTTTCCAAGAAAAACGGGGAGCCAGTCAGGAAAATTTCGGAAAAAAAGAGAGGCTCACGTCCGACATTTTTTATTTGGAAAACAATCCAAGAACAACTGTCTTTTTGTACTGTTTTAAAAACAACACTCCCACCCAAGGGGTCTGAAAAGCTGGCTAATGGCTGTGGTTTATCCATCCATAAAAGGGTTTTAAAATCCTTTTTTGAAGTAAAAAAGAAAATTCCACCAGTACCGCCTTTAAACTGCAGTTCCTGTAGATCATTTTGCAATATAAAAAGTTGATCGAGAGCTGGTTCATATATGGCTAGATAGTTGGAGGATGTTTGAAAGTACAACTTATTCCCGTATTTCGTCATCCGAGGATTATAGTATGAGCCTTTCCATACTTCCAACGATTTTTGGATACGAGTGCCTTCAACTGTTCCGTCTGTTACCCACAACCCGTGCTGGTTTGCATTCCCTGCAAAATAGATTTTCCCACCCATTTCCACAAAATCCATCATTGCAGAGCCAGACTGATGCCTGTTCCAGTTGAATGATTTGAGCATCTCGGTACCTTCGGGTGTGCCATCACTTAACCACAGTTCATCGATATCCTCCTGCCATCCGTTATAATCTATCCTAACGGTAAATAAAAGCTTGTTTCCCACTTTCCCCACACTTCCCATTTCAATGTCATCGTATATTCCAACGTGGAATTCTTTAATGACGTAGATGGTATCTTCCTCATTATTTAAATATCCGATGCTGTTTTTTCCAAGAATAAATAGTTTATCATCATCCAAATTGAAAACATTGGTAATATGTAAGTTCTTAGCTTTCTTTATCTCCCTCATTGCGGTGTACGGGCCTCCGTCTTCATCATATTTAAATAACAACCCTCCATATGATGAGAAATAATAAATTTCCCCATTAAAAATGAACGGATTGTTTCCTACAACTTTGGAACAATTTCCAGTACATATTAATTTTTGCAATACCAAGTCCACCTCGTACATCATACTGGATGAATGGCTTTCTCCAAAAGCCACAAAAAGCTTCTGGTTGTGGATTATCCAATTTCTAATATCGCTATTGTCATGTACATAGTTGAAGTCCTGAAACAATGAAGTGTTTTCGCCATTCGTCATCCATATTTCCCTACCATGTTTACCGTTATCAGCATTGAAAAAAAGAAGGTTATTAAAAACGAAGAATTTGCCAGGGTGCGATCCATCTCTGCCAGGAAAGATATCTTTTACAAGACGTGTGCCTTCGTTAGTTCCATCGGTTGCCCATAGTTCCATGCCATATTCATTGTCAGAAGCCGCAAAATAATAGGAACCATTGAACTCTATGCCTTCTCCAATATCATTAAATGATCGAATGATTTGCTGCCCTTGCAAATTATGGGAGAACAACAGAACACTTAAATAAATCAGGGTGACTGATATAACAGGTTTTTTTAAGATTCTCATATAAAATGTTATTATCTAAAGTTGTAAATATATTCATTTGGAATAATTATTCTATATTTATACCGCAAAATGATATCAACTCTGAAAAAGCTTTTCTCCTTAATTTACTAGAATGGACAATTATAGTAACTGTCTAAGCCCAATTTGTCAGAGACAACATTTCCGAAATTGTGAAAGAGAAGGCTAAAACTACAGATTTTTAGTGGATTGATATAGAAAATGATGGGGATTTTGATTTATTTGTTATCAATGATAGGTTCCACTTATATAGTAATTAAGGCAATCGGATATCCGATATAAATGGTATGGACACGAACCAGGGGACGGAGCAACAGAAGGCAATTGGTTTTTGAAGACAAAATCATGCAACCATTTGTTCATAGTAAACAGGCAACAGGAGCCGTAACCAAAAATGCATGTTCTATTTTATTAGTCTTCAATATTACCTCACCCAAGAAAAGTAAGATTAAGCGTATTTTGTAAATGTGTGAGTTCATAAAAAAAACCGGATTTCTTTTTACAGACCCAATAACCCCTAATCTCCGGCCTTAGGGCGTTAGGAAATAAAATCTTTAACTTGCCTTCTTCTACTTCTTTTTTGCACAAGTACTCCGGGAGAACACTTAAACCACTTCCTTCTTCCATAGCCAACACTATATCTTTTCCAGAAGGGAATACATATTTGGCAATAATATTTGGGTGCGTTCTGAAATTATCCTTCCAATATTCATTAATATATTTTAATTCATTTTCATTGGCATACCAAGTTTGAACACTCATCCATTGCATAAGCTCTTTCATGTTGCCTTTATCGATTTCGGCAAATGGGGGAAGTGGAAGTGTCGACGATGCAACCAGAACAAGATATTCTTTAAATAGCAATTTGTGATCATATCCGCTATTCGTGGGTTTCTTGTCGGTAATCATCAAATGGATTTTCTCCTCTTCCAATAAGTCGATTAATTCTGTATCCTTGCCAAACTTGAAAGTTAGGTACATATTTATTTTTCGAATTTCCTTTAGAATAGAATGCCTGAAGATATCTTCTGTGCAACCAATCACCAATGAGGGACATTTTTTGTTGCACTCCCTCCTAAAAGTCTGTTCAGCTTTTTCCAACCCATCGAGATGATCAATTACCTGATTGTATAATATTTTGCCATATTCTGTTGGTAGCATCTTGCGAGAGGTCCTGTCAAAAAGCTTTTTACCAACATGCGCTTCTAAAGCATTCAGTTGTTTGCTTACACCGGGTTGGGTCATGAACAACTTTTGAGCTGCAAAAGTAAGGCTACTGTGCTCATATATGTACTTGAAAGTCCGAAACCATTCTAAATTTACCATAACTGTAGTTATAATAAAGGCAAATTTAAGTAATTTTTATTATAAAATTTACCATTTTACCTTTGCTAAAAAAATGAATAACTTATTAAAAATAAAAATAATGAATCGAAAAATAATATTTCACACAACGGGCAATTCGGAGGTTCTAAAACTGTCAAAAGAAGAAATCCCTGTACCGGGTAAGAAAGAAGTTGTCGTTGCCGTAAAAGCTGTTGGTTTAAACCGTGCCGATAATTTGTTCCACCACGGGTTTTATATTGTTGCACCACATTTTCCAAGTTCTTTGGGCATAGAGGGTGCAGGAATTGTGCATGCTACAGGAAAGGATGTTTCAGACTTCAAAAAAGGCGATCGGGTTTCGATATTACCGAGTTTTGACTTGAGCAAATACGGAGTTTTAGGGGATTTTGCTTTAATTCCTGCAGGTTCACTTATGAAACTGCCGGATGATTTTTCTATGGTAAGTGGTGCCTCGATGTGGGTTTCTTACTTTACCGCCTATGTCGGATTGGTGCAGAAGGGGGATCTGAAGCAAAGAGAATCACCTTTTGTAGTAATATCTGCGGCAAGTTCTTCCGTGGGGCTTGCTGCGATACAAGTAGCCAAAAGATACAAAGCCACCGTAATAGCTACCACACGAGCTTCTAGTAAAAAAGCATTCCTTTTGAAAAATGGAGCAGATCATGTGATTGCCACTGGTGAGGAAAACTTTGTAGATGAGATAATGAATATAACTGATAATAAGGGATTTGATATTGCTCTTGACGCTATAGCAGGACCATTTGTAAACCAATTGGCTATGGCAGCTGCTCCGGAAGCTTCCATAATAATATATGGAGCCCTTTCTATGGAAGAAACCCCTTATCCGCTATTTTTTGCAACTGCCAAAGGAATAAATATATCCTCACTTCATGTGGATGTGAACTTACTAAAGCATCCTGCCCGAATGGAAGAAGCCAAAAGGGATATTATCAGTGGTTTCAATGGGGGTTTTTATAATCTTATTATAGACAAAACGTTTTCATTTGAAAACTTCAAGAATGCTTTTGAATATCTGGAAAAAGCGGATTTGCAAGGAAAAATAGTAATCGAAAATTAGACAATGATAGAGAAAAATGTGTAGCCAAGAATGCACGACTGATTATTTGGATAAAATAATTATCTTGTGCCATTCCCCATGGTTTGTGTGCTCACGAATCATTCAAAACCAATCTTAATAATAAGGGGAATTTCTTTGATTGTGGAACCAATTGATTGTTTCGTCAATATACGAAATAGGATGGAAATGTTTTTTTATGTAGAATTCTATAATAATATGCCTGTTTCGTGAAGATACCATAGCCGTCAATTTAAGACCCAAAGAAGCATTATCAGGGTGTAGCCCTGAGATTAATTTTGCATTGGGATTGTATCTAATCCACAACAGTATCACATAGGTAGCAGCGCCCAACCCCATTGGTTCCCTGTTTGTAGCCAATAGATCAGCTCCACATATAGCTCCATAGGTGCGACCTGATTTTTCATGAAGAACAATGCCGGTATTTTTTACCGCAAAGCTTGATCGATTTTTGATCACAGGTCGCCCCGATGGGGCTTTTCTCATTTCTTGAATCATTTTTTCTACAAACAGAATGCCCCGATGGGGCAAAGCCATCAACCAAACTACAGCAATATTCCAAAACAATAACCCGGATGGGACCAGCGGAAATCCCTGATGACCGGAAATGGAAGGACTGATAACCCTGGTTCTTGAATAAATCAAAAACATCAAATTCTGCTTTGTATGGGCTGCACCCTGTGTTATTGATATCGACCCCATTGGGGCTGTATTATTCTTAGGTTGACGGCTATGGTGAAGACACGAACCAGGGACTTTAAATGGCATTGCTTCTGTAGATATTTTATATATTCCATATGAAATAGCTCCAATCGTCCTCGTTTGCATGACGAGGACGATTAAAGAACTTATTCTTCTGTTACGACCTTCTTTACCCTTCCTACTTCACCCGTTTCAAGCATTACCTTAATACCATGTGGATGTATGGGGGATTTTGTAAGAATTTTCTTGACAATACCATTGGTTAAACTACCGGTACGCTGGTCCTGCTTTAGTACAATTTCTACCTCATCCCCAATTTTTATGTCGCTTCTTTTTTTACCGTCTTTCATCATGACTTCAACCTCTCTCTGCTATAATACAAGTAATATGCTCGTCTTATCATTGATTTTTATTAATATCCCACGAATTCCGCTCATAAACTCCCGGTATTGCGTGGTCTCCTTCTTCAAAGTCAAACGAAACGTGGTTGATCCCTTTTAATTCTGTAAACGAATATGTGGTTGAAATCATAAAACTTTCCGCACCGGCACTCCCCATTTGTTGTGTCAATACTTGACTGTCCGGAATGGATATAAATGCGGTGTCATTGGAAGTTCTGACAAATTTTATCTGTACCCTTGGCCATGTTTTATTGATTATCTTCTCTACAGCCTCACCCGTCAAGGCGTCTCTGTCCACCGAACGTAATTGTTTTATTTCAAATTCTTCAGTCTGTTGGTTGTAGTCATAGCTCCAAATTGCTTCCGATGAGTCATACACGACCGAACGCTCTGAACCGATTTCATTTTTTTCATCCGTTTCATTTATTTCCCTATCCTCCTGTTGTTTTGTATTACAGCTTATTATCAGGAAAATGATTCCAAAGGTTATCAATATAGTTTTCATAATCATGTATTTAATCCGTTGTTCAAAACCTGAACGATTGAAAAGATATATCCGCCATTTTGTTAGTGGTAGATGTATTGCGTTGTTTACGTCCTATACTTATCTCTTTTTGTAAAAGTATCCAAACTGTAAATCATTATTGTCCAGATTGTTAAGATAAGAAAAAAAACCACCCAACTTAAACTTTTCGACAAACCCATATTTTGAAATATATCAGCAATAAAGGTGCTAAATCCAAAGGGCAGCATCGCAACAATTGCTACGAATATTCGCCGTCCCATACTAAATGACATTGTCGAACCACAGTTAGCACAAGTCAGGTTTGAATCAATAAATTTGAATAAAAAATTTTTCAGATATTGTAAAAAGGAATATTTGTATCCACAATTTGGGCATGTTCTGATTTTCATAGTTAATTTGAATATTGAAAAAATTTCTCCACAATAATAGTCATATTTTAAAACTTTGGTCATGTTGCTTCTTCTTTATATGCTTACACACCATTTGTGGCTATGTTTTGGAAAAATGATCTATTCCGAGTAATCAGCATAATCGGTGATAATCCGTGTTCAGACAACCTCTATTAGTCATACTATGACTACTTGCAGCAGATGAATGTATTAACTGACCTGCTTGGAGTCATAGTATGACTTCGGCTGATTCCCCCGTGAAGCTGGCATCCATTTGTTGACGTCCCATACCCATGGTTCGTGTCCTCACAGTGTCCTCACGAACC
>JAEWLI010000164.1 GCA_023393375.1 Bacteroidota bacterium | reverse complement strand
ATTAAATGCTGTCTCAGGCTCGTCAACAAGAGAGACCTGAAAGTTAAGATACTTATCATGATAGGGTGAATTTATATCAATAATTTTTTCATATTTGAGGTTATTGACAGTTGCAACCTGCTTCATTTGTTGAAAATCATACAAAGCGGCATCTTTTGCATTCACTATAATTTTTACCTTATCTTTTGTAAGCAACTCAAGCTCGATTTCTGCATCCGTTAATTGGGGATAATTATAATCAAGGATAATAGAGAAAGGTGCATCTCTATATAACTCTACTGTTTTTATATCCGTGAGAAGGTTTAACCATATATTTGGAGTTTCATAATAGGAAACATGGAAATCCACCCGATCGATTACTTTATGAATCATCGAGTAGGATTGAAGTTTACCCACTTCATCTTCAATGCTAATGCCCTTACTGATGCCTCGCACATCCATTGCTGTTAAAAGCTCATCAGCTTTTCTAGGCCCGGAGGATTCATCTTCTATGATCACTGAAGAGCTGATTTCATATACAGGGTTAGCATATTGAATATATAATATTGCAATAGCCAAAGCCGTAAATAAGGATAATGCTATCCAAAACCAAGCTTTCCGCATTTTGAAAAATAATACTTCCAGATTAATTTTATCCTGAGTTATGATTTTATTCATGTGTGTAAAATTTTTATGTAAGCCAACTACTATTTATAATACCCTTGTCAATATTAATAATGAGAGATTAAGACCAGAAAGAATGGTGCCCCACAACTGTATATTAGTTTGTGCCGTACGTGCTTTTAATGGTTCTACGTAAATGATATCATTAGGTAATAAATGAAAATTTTGTGATTGCAAAATTTTTGTACTCGTCAAATCCATCACATGCACTTCACTTGAATTACCAACCTGTCTAATAAGCTTCACATTTTTATGATTGCCTGACTGGGTAATGTCGCCTGCCATACCCAAACCCTCAAAGACGTTAGCTTTGGCATTAAAAACATAATAATAGCCAGGGTTTCTCACTTCACCAAGTACTGCAACTTTAAAGCTTACCATTTTTACTATCACTGTAGCATTGTTTAAATATTTGTCTACTTCCGATTGAATAATAGCTTCAGCTTGTCTGATACTTAAATTTGTAACTTTAACTTCTCCTACAATTGGTAGCCTGACAATTCCATTTTCATCAATTGAATACCCTGATAAAAACAAGGAACTTCCATTTATGTTGCCATAATTCTGTTGTGTTTGTAAATTAAAAACTTCCGAATTAGTTGGGTCAAGACTTTTGACTACGATGGAAATAATATCGTTTGGTTGCAGCAAGTATTCGAAATCAACATTCTGATAATGAGCTTTGTCTTTGTAATCCTGTATGTAAATTAATTTTTTATTGGAGTAGCAGGATGATAAAAGTACTGCAATTACTAAAAATTTAAATAAATGTTTCATCTGTAATAGTTCATTTTTATTTGTGTGCAAATATCAAAATTAAATTTATTTATTCCAACTTTATCTTCAAAAAATTATAATAAAATACTGAATTCCTTAGAAATACCATATCAAGAGGCCTATTTTATGCAACAATGAATAGAATTTAATTATACCTCCTAAGATAATTTATAAAAATAAATATTAAAAAATTGAGTCCATTAGCCGATTTACGGGAAAGATAATACATATTCACAAATTTTCATGCATTAAATACCATTTGTTTGTATTGTACATTGTACTGGCTAAATCGCATATAAAACCTGCAATTTCAAAAATTGTTTTTATGGTCACCTGCCTTTCATTACAAATTAAATGGTACACATGTCAAAATTGGGCATAAAAAATGTATTTGATATTATTCGTTATTTTAAATTTGATTTAAATTTATTTAATATGATGAAAGTTTTACAGTTTATTATTTTTGGAGCTATCTTATGGGTGAATAGTTCCTGTAGCTCTGGTAAAGTAGCATATAAACAAGGGAACTACTACGATGCGGTAATGCAATCTGTCGATAGGTTACGGAAAAATACAGATCACAAGAAATCTTCACAAGTATTGGAAACAGCTTATCCTATGGCTCTGAAGTATTACCAAACCAAGATTGCCAATATCTCGAACTCCACCGAGAAATTTAAAAATGGTATTATTTATGATTCTTATCGGGACATGAACAATATGTATGAGTCTATTTTGCGATCACCGGGTGCACTAAATGTTATACCTCATCCCCAGAACTTTACAAGGGAAGCAGAGAATTTCAGGCAGAAGGCAGCTGCCGAAAGATATGATGCCGGCCAGTATGCTTTACAGTTGGGAAACAGAGTAGATGCCATTGATGCTTATTATCATTTTCTAAAAGCCAATGAATATGTAAACGGCTACAGGGATGTGGATGATAAATTATTCGAATCCAGGGAATTGGCTACATTAAAGGTATTGGTCGAACAGTTGCCGGTGCCAACATTGAAATATCAGTTAAGTGTTGAGTTTTTTCAGGAACAAATTAATGAACTGTTATTCAATTATAGAGACAATGAATTTGTACGTTTTTATGCAGCCGGCGACAAATCACTACAATATCCTGATCAGATTTTGCAAATCCGGTTTGATGAATTCATGGTGGGGGAAACACACAGCTTTTCCGAATCCAAAGAAATTGTCCGAGATAGTGTAGTAGTGGGGCATGTAACATTAGATGATGGAAAAAAGCGGGATGTAATAGGTTCGGTAAAAGCAACCTTTACAGAAAACAGGCAAGAAGTGGTATCTACCGGATTGCTCACCATGCGTATACTTGATCCCCATAATGAGCGGGTATTGGTACATGATAAATTTCCAGGAGAATTTGTATGGGTGACCAAATGGGCATCATTCAAAGGGGATGAACGAGCCTTGGATGACACTCAGATAAAATTACTTGGCTTAAAACCATTGCCACCACCTCCACCTCAAAATTTGTTCGTTGAATTTTGCAGACCAATATTTTCACAATTTCAGATCAAGGTAAGGAACTATTACAGGAATATATAAATTAATAATAAATTTTTGTGTTTACAAAAGCTTTGGATACTCTCCGAAGCTTTTTTTGATTAAAAGGGAGTTGTTGTTCATTTTTTGTAATTTTACAATAGAACAAAAGGGTTAGATAAAATTCACAATACTAATATGAAGGGATGGAAGAGTGTCTCCGAATAATAACTGATATAGGAATTCAGATCAGAAAACGACTTACAGAATCCCTGAACCTCCAGTCAAGTGAATACAAGAGTGCGGTACATCAATATAGCCAAGATGACGTCATTTATCAAATCGATAAAGACGTGGAGGATTTAATCCTATTAGGTTTAAAAGATGATGCAGAAAAAGCAGGGGGTGTTGTGTTGGTTGCCGAAGGATTAACTAATATGGTTTTTCCTATTGGTATTACCCCTGAATCTGCCAGATATCAGGTGATCATTGATCCAATAGATGGAACTCGTGGATTGATGTACAACAAACGCTCAGCTTTTTATCTTGCCGGAATTGCACCCAATAAAGGGAACCATACCAGATTGTCGGATATAGAAGCGGCAGTAATGGTAGAATTGCCAACCGCCAAATCTTATTTAGCCGACACCTTTTCTGCCATTAAAGGAAAAGGAGTAAAAGGGTGGCGGACGAATCTGTTTGATAATTCTGAGGAAATGTTAATGATTAACCCATCGCGAGCCAAAACAATTTATGGTGGGTTTGCCCAATTCAGCCGTTTTTTTTCACCAGGAAAAGATATAATTGCTACAATTGAAGAAAAAATGATCCAGAATCTTTTTCCTTCAGCTCCCGAGGGCGTAGCTTTTTTATTTGAAGACCAGTACATTTCTACAGGTGGGCAATTTTACGAGTTATTAATGGGGCATGACAGGTTTACAGCGGATATCAGGGCAGCATTGTTTGCGCAATTTCGGAAAGATGGTAGAAGAACTGGGTTGAGCTGTCATCCATATGATCTCTGTGCCAGTTTAATTTTAACTGAAGCCGGAATTCCTGTTTTAGATATGTATGGTCAACCTATTGATGGAGGATTTAATACAACTGATCAATTGAACTGGATAGCTTATGCCAATCAACACATACAAAATGAAGTAGAACCGATTTTGCTAAAACTATTTAGTGAATACCGGCTGATGTAATTATTTTTCGTAAAATAAACGTAAAAATTACATTTATTTTTTTAATTTTATATTTAAAATATTCATCCTAATATTAGTTGACAATGCTCGATAATTTGAAGAACATCGTATTTAAGGCCAATCTAGATTTGGTTAAACATGGCCTTGTTGTGTTTACTTGGGGAAATGTAAGCGGGTATGATCCCGACAAAAAATTAGTGGTCATCAAACCCAGTGGTGTAAGTTATGATGTCATGAAGGCTGATGATATGGTGGTGGTCGACCTCGATGGGAACGTGGTTGAAGGTAACCTCAAACCATCTTCTGACACACCAACCCATATAGAATTGTATAAAAAATGGCCCGGAGTTTTTGGTATTGTTCATACACATTCACCCTGGGCAACTACATGGGCACAAGCAGGATTATCTATCCCAGCAATGGGCACAACCCACGCAGATTATTTCTATGGTGATATTCCCTGTACCAGAAAACTGACAAAAGAAGAAGTGGAAAGGGCTTATGAGAAAGAAACAGGCACTGTAATTATAGAAACATTTCAAAACAAAAATCCTCTTGATATTCCCGGTGTTGTAGTGAACAACCATGGGCCATTTGCCTGGGGAACTGATCCAAATAATGCTGTACATAATGCTGTGGTATTAGAGGAAGTTGCCAAGATGACTTATCGGAGTATGATGTTAAACAAAGAAAACCTTATTGACCAATATTTATTGGACAAGCATTATTTAAGAAAACATGGCGCAAATGCCTATTATGGTCAGAAATAAAATAACACATTATTATGGAAATAAAAAATTTGGTAATTGGTGCCGATTACGGTACAGACTCTGTTAGATCAATTTTGGTAAATGCTGATAATGGAGATGAGTTGGCAGAATCAGTATTTTATTATCCTCGCTGGAAGGCAGGAAAATATTGTCAGCCCTCCAAATCTCAATTCAGACAACACCCTTTAGATTACCTGGAAGGATTGGAAACTACCATCAAGGATATTTTGGCAAAAGCTCCTGCTGGCTCAGCCGCAAAAGTAAGGGCCATAGCTGTAGATACCACTGGTTCCACACCGGTCGCAGTAAATAGGGAGGGTATTCCGTTGTCACTTACGAGTGAATTTGCAGAAAACCCCAACGCAATGTTTGTGTTGTGGAAAGACCATACAGCGGTGCAAGAAGCAGCCCAGATCAATGAGCTTGCCAGATCATGGGGAGGAGTGGATTATACAAAATATGAAGGTGGGGTATATTCCAGCGAATGGTTCTGGGCAAAAATACTTCATGTGATCAGAGAAGACGAAGCAGTAAGAAAAGCAGCTTTCTCATGGGTAGAACATTGCGATTGGATACCAGCAGTACTTACGGGCATATCCGACCCATTGAAATTGAAAAGAAGCAGGTGTGCAGCAGGTCATAAAGCCATGTGGCACCCAGATTTTGGAGGACTGCCATCAGAAGATTTTCTTGTCAAGCTTGATCCTCTATTGGGTGGAATAAAAGAACGATTATTTAAAGAAACCTATACTTCTGATGTGCCAGCAGGGAATTTATCTCAGGAATGGGCAGCAAAATTAGGCTTAAGTCAGGATGTATTGGTAGGTGTCGGGGCTTTCGATGCACACTTTGGTGCAGTGGGATCTGAGATCGAACCTTATACACTTAGTAAAGTAATGGGTACCAGTACCTGTGATATGCTCATTGCGCCTACTAAAGATATTGAAGGCAAAGTGATCAGGGGAATTTGTGGTCAAGTGGATGGTTCCATTGTACCTGGCATGGTTGGTTTGGAAGCTGGTCAATCAGCTTTTGGCGATATATATGCTTGGTTTAAAAATCTGTTGATGTGGCCGGTATTAAATGTTATGAATGATGTTCAAGGTTTGGATGCTGCTACAAAAGATAAGATCATAGATCAACTGAATAGTAAAATCATCCCAAAGTTGGAAGACGAAGCTATGAAACTGGATATAGAATCCACTGGCGTATTGGCTTTGGATTGGATGAACGGCAGAAGAACACCCGATGCCAATCAGGCATTGAAAGGTGCAATTACCAGCTTAGACCTAGGTTCTGATGCACCACGCATTTATCGTGCTTTGGTAGAAGCTACTGTTTTCGGATCTAAAAAGATTGTAGACAGGTTTATTTCAGAAGGGGTGCAGATTAAAAATGTTGCCGCTTTGGGTGGTGTTGCAAAAAAATCACCTCTGGTAATGCAAATTATGGCGGATGTATTGAACATGCCTGTGAAAGTAGCTACCTCCACCCAAACTGTTGCTTTAGGTTCTGCCATGTTTGCGGCGGTGGTTGCAGGAGTACATCAAACTGTGGAAGCTGCACAGAAAGCAATGGGCAAGGGCTTTGAAAAAGAGTATTTGCCAATCGCGGAAAATGTGAAAAAATACCAGGAGTTATATGAAAAATATGAGGTATTGGGCGAGTTTATTGAGAAGCAAATAATGAAATAATTACCATATTCAGAAAACTATGTTTCTATGGTTTCATCATAGAAACATAGTTTCTGACTTATTGATCACTTTCCCGTTTCATTTAATTTTAGTTGCCATTTCCAGGCACTAAGCATCATTTCATCAAGACCTTTTTCAGCTTTCCATCCTAACTCCCGATTGGAATAATCAGTATTGGCCCAAATTTTCTCTATATCGCCAGCCCTTCTATCAGTAATGGTGTAATTTAATTTTTGTCCGCTCACTTTTTCAAATGACTTGATCACATCCAATACAGAATAACCTTCACCGGTACCTAAATTAAAATATTCATAACGATTATTGGTTTTGTTTTCCAACAATCTTTCCAATGCGATCAGGTGTGCTTTTGCCAAATCCACTACATGAATGTAGTCTCTTACCGCAGAGCCATCTGGGGTATCATAGTCATTTCCAAATACTTTTAACTGCGGTCTTATACCCGAAGCGGTTTGCGTCACAAATGGTACCAAATTATTGGGTATTCCCAAGGGCAATTCACCTATTAAGGCAGAATCATGAGCACCAATCGGATTAAAATACCTTAATGCAATTGCTTTGAGAGAAGGAACAGCTTCGATCGTATCCTGAATTATTTCTTCAGATATTCTTTTCGTATTACCATATGGTGATGCAGGTTTTTGAATAGGTGCCGATTCATCTACCGGAAGTTTTTCAGGTTGACCATAAACTGTACAGGAAGAAGAAAAAACCATATTGGACACCTGAAATTCACTCATACATTCCAGTAGATTGATTAATGAAACCAGGTTGTTTTTATAATAAAGCAGCGGTTTTTCTACTGATTCCCCTACTGCCTTAGATGCAGCAAAATGAATGATAGATGTAATCCCATTGTTTTTCTTAAAGAATTCCACCACAGCATCTTTATTCACAAGGTCAATTTTTTCAAAATGTGGCCTTGTGCCAGTAATTTTTTCTATACCGTCTAATACTTGAATATTGGAATTGGATAGGTTATCTAATATGAATACATCAAAATCATTATTGATAAGTTCTACCACTGTATGGGATCCTATGTAGCCTGTTCCACCGGTTACTAATACTTTATTTTTCATTGAATGAAATTTAATTTGATCAACTTGATTTGCAAAAATAGCAGGTATAAATCCAATTTCCAATTGTGCAGCAACAAGCGGCTCAATCATTATTATTGTACTGCAACAACCATTGAATCCCAAAAGTGTCTATCAGATCTCCAAATAAAGCACCCCAATATGTTCGTTCCAGTGGATGGGTCGTTTCTCCTCCTTGTGATAGTTTTTCATAATATAATTTAGCTTCCTCTTCGGTATCGCAATTCAACATCAGAGATACAGAATTACCTTTAATTAGCCCGTTTTCTCCAACCATGTCAGATGCCAATATCGTTATTTCGTCTTTTACAAGTGAGGCATGTAAAATAAAGCCTTTCATACTTTCAGGTATATCGTTCGAGCAGGGAGAATCATCTATTGTTTGTAAGAATAAATCTCCTCCGAGACAATCCTTATAAAATAACATCGCCTCACGGCAATTCCCATTGAAAGTCAGGTATGCATTGATTCCCGTCATATAAATGTATTTATTTATTTTAATGACAAAGATACCCGCCTACCTATTTTATATCGGGGTGTAATAGTGACTATTGTAGGGTCTTTTACGACTTTTAAAACGTATAATGAACTATAAATATTCCGTTGATCATAAAACCTTCCCACACTTTAAGTCGTTCTAGATTCAACTATCAACTCATTTTTTTAGACGCCAGTTTATGAAGCATATCTCAATTTTAGTATTGGAAACGGCCGTAGTTGAAGCCGTTGCCGATCCACGATATTTGTTTAAAGTAATTAATGAATATCTGGAATCTACAGGCAAAACCGCCAATTTTCAAATTCAACTGGTAGGATTAACCAGGGAAGTGCATCTTGAAAATAGTTTATTCTCTGTTCATCCTGATGTGCTTTTGCATGAACTTTCTCACACTGACCTTATTTTCATTCCGGCTATTAGCGGTGACTTACAAAGAGCTGTAACGTTGAACCAACCATTTGTTCCCTGGATTGTGGAACAATATAACAATGGAGCGGAAGTGGCTTCCTTGTGTGTGGGGGCTTTTCTTTTGGCATCGACAGGTTTGTTAAATGGGAAAAAATGTTCTACACATTGGGATGCTGCAAGTTTATTCCGGAGCATGTTCCCCGAAGTTGAGTTGGTCGATGGGCAGATAATTACAGAAGAACATCGGATTTATTCCAGTGGTGGTGCTAATTCTTATTGGAATTTATTATTATATCTGGCAGAAAAATATGTGGACAGGGATGCGGCTATTTTTGCATCTAAAATTTTTGCTATCGATATTACCAGAAATAGTCAGTTGGCTTTTACCATATTTAAAGGTCAGAAAGAGCATATCGATGAAGACATTAAAAAGGCACAGGCATTTATCGAACAAAATTATCATGAAAAATTTTCAGTAGACCAGTTGGCTGATATGTGCGCTATTGGCAGAAGAAATTTTGAACGACGATTTAAAAAAGCTACCAATAATACAGTGATTGAATACATTCAACGAGTAAAAATAGCAGCAGCCAAAAGAACCCTTGAATCAAGCAGGAAGAACATTACCGAAGTGATGTTTGATGTGGGCTACACAGATAATAAAGCGTTTAGGGATGTATTTCGAAAAATAACTGGAATAACGCCAATAGAATACCGCAACCGCTACAATAAGCAAGCTTCAATGGTGTTGGTGTAGCGTTAGTTTTGCGATAATGCACCTAATTGCATGATCAGTGATAAGTTATCGACTATACCTTTCTCAGAAACGATTTTTCCTTTTTTGATTTCAAGAAGGGTTACCCCTGAAACATTTACCTTTTTTCCCGAAGCCTCAACACCAAATAAATTACCATTTTGATGAGTGCCGGCATATTCCCATTCAACTACTATTGCTTTATCGGCCGGAATGATGTTTTTAATGGAGATGGCAAGGTCAGGAAAGGATTGATGGGTCATTTTTAATATTTCCCGATATTCATTTATACCTGAATAGGTTTTGCCAAAATGTGTATATGATACCTCTAACTCAGGATCAGCCAATTTTTCAAGTAAATGATCCTGGCCAGCATTCCATATTTTCATATAATTTTCAGCCAGTTGAATATGATTTTCGTGATTTGCCATATTTATATAATTTTTAAGCCTGATTACAATCATCTAACTGATCATAAAAAGATTGGTTTTACAAAATCAGGACTGATCAGAAAATACAGCATTAGCAAAAGAATTTAAGATTCTTGCCATTTCTTCAGGTTGTTTTATCATAGGCAGATGCCCGCTATCCAATGAAGCTGTTTCTTTGGCCTTTAATTGTTTTGCCATTTTATTTTGCAGGGATAGAGGAAATTCATTGTCATTGGTAAGTTTAATATACATTGTTTTTGTTTGCGGTACTGGAGCATTTGATTTATCAAAGTACAGTGATTTTGCTTCAGGGGTGAAGTTTTTAATGATCTGCTGAGATTGTATTTCTGAAAGATCGTTGCAAAGTCCGTTTTTTATGAGGCTTTCCGGAGGTTTGGTCCCTAAAAATTTAAGAATCAGCGTCATTAAAAGATTTTTGGGAAAGGGAAGGCAGGAAATAAATGAACCACCATTTTCAGGAATGGCAGCACCCACGCCAACAAAACCCTTGACCTGATTTTTAAATTGATCAGCAACTTTAATACCTACCACGCCACCAATCGAATGTGCTACCAGGATGAAATTTTCAAAACTTCTGTTTTTGATTTGTACCACCACATCCTCTACGTAATCACTAAATGTTAAATGTTGATTAGCTTGATCACCTTTATTTCGATTGGGATAATTAATGGCAAGAGCAGGATAGTGAAGATGGGGTGTTACATGTTGCCAGATATCCTTATTTAAACCGGCACCATGTAGAAAAATTAAGCCTTTTGAGTTTTCCATGTTCTATAAATTTAAGTTGAGAACAAATTTACACCCATGAATTGACAGCATTATGTCAGTAGCCTCATATAAACTAATTACTTCAATTCGCCCACATCATCAATAAAGAAACAATAATCATGTTTCTTCATACCTATTCTTGGATAATAATCAATGGCTTTAGGGGCAGATAATAAAATAAGTTTGGCATTGGGTGTCGCCAACTTGGTTTGACGTATCAATTCTTTGCCAATTCCCTTTTTTTGATATTTGCTATCAACAGCCAGATCTGATAAATAAGTGCAATAAACAAAATCTGAAACAGAACGGGCAATCCCGACGAGCTGTCCATTTTCCCGGGCTGTTATTATCAGATCAGCCGAAGCTACCATCTGCCTCATTCTTTCATGATCGTGAACAGGTCTTCTTTCACCCAATGAAGAAGAAATTAATACATCAATGAATTCTTTATAATCCAGGTTTTTCTCAATTTGATAGGTAATCATAGAAATTTTTTTGCAATCATAAGAAAAAAACCACAAAACCAGGTTGGTTCTAAATCCATTTGTCGTGCTTGCCCCCTCACTATGTCGGTAATCCACAGTATCCGATTCTAAATTTACAATTAATTTTGTAATATAATTTTTACTAAACTTAAAGAAAGCGATGACACAAGTAATTAGAACTTCGAAAACCAGCCTTTGGGCTTCCCGCATCATGAGCGGTATTGTAATTTTATTTATGTTGTTTGACAGCATCGGAAAATTTATGAAACCGGAATCAGTGGTAGAAGGTACGCTTGAATTGGGATATGCGGAACACCACCTGCTGATATTGGGTATCCTCACCCTGATTGTCACCATTATTTATGCTGTACCCGCTACGAGTATTTTAGGCGCTGTGTTGCTTACAGGGTATTATGGTGGTGCGATTGCCACTCATATCAGGGTAGATAATCCGCTTTTATCTCATACCCTTTTCCCGGTTTATCTGGCTGTATTGGCTTGGGGAGGAATATGGCTGCGAAGTGAAAGGTTGCGGAATATATTTCCTTTGAGAAAATAAATATAATAGTCAGTTTTATTTTCACAAGATTCAATCTGCTAATTTCCTATTCCTTGGAATGTCCTGAATTCAACCTTTAAAGGTTTTAGACCTTAGAAGGTGCCATAAAAATCAATTTAATTCATGTTTTTTGGATTCCGGGTGTGTGAGAAATATAATTGGCCTATTTGATGTTCGTTGAAATAATCCCAACGAGCCCCAAGGGGGCGAACATCACTAGCACAGGGTGCAGTCCTGTGCTAGTGATGTGTACCGATATAAGCCCCAACGGGGTGTAATCAGGTTTTTAAACGCACAACAATTAATCCCATTGATTGTGGCATTTTTATAAATTTATTGATTACGCCCATTCAGGGCTTAAATTCCTCGAAATTATTATTACTCAGGGCTTCACCCTGAGTTGTTGATGATGCTCCTTTGGAGCTTTAATGCGTACTAATTTATCAAATAATTCTTAAATGATTTGTATGGCGGCTCATAAGAAACAGCAAAAGACAGACAATCATATTTCTGTTCTATAGCTTCGGGGAAATTAAGACCCAAAAATTTTAAATGTCCATGCCCTGACATGGATATTTATCATTTTTTCACCTTCATTATTGATCTACTTTTGCAAAAAAATTTAAAACGAAGATCATATGAGTGAGAAGAATGGGAATCCTGCAGTAGTGGGACTTGCAGGTTTTGGGTTGACCACATTATTGTTGCAATTTCATAATTTGGGGTTAGTTGGCCTTGGCCCGATAGTGGCGATGGGTTTTATTTTCGGTGGGCTTGCACAAATGCTTGCTGGTTTTAATGAGCAAAAAATGGGGAATAATTTTGGTTATTGCGCCTTTGTTGCTTATGGCTCTTTTTGGATTGGATTAGGAATAATTTTTATTCTCAACCACCTGAACGTATATCAATCCAATGGAAGTGATGTGGGATATTATCTCATTGCCTGGACACTTTACACGGTTATTATGTTCATTGCTTCATTCAGGGTACATACGGCCATGACTGTAACTTTCGGATTATTGTTGTTGGGATTTATTCTGCTTGACCTTGCTCATTTCGGATTTCCGGCATTGCAATCATCCGCTGCGGTAGTGCTGATACTTTGTGCATTATGTGCATGGTATATGATGGCGGCTATTATCATTAATGATCTGGCAGGGAAAACAGTTCTCTCTTTCGGGAAAAAAATAGTTCAGTAACAAATAATAAACCCGCAAGGTTTTACAACGGCCTGGCTTAAGCTGTCTATTACAGTATTGGCAGTACAATAATTTTTAGTCACCGAAACCTTGCGGGTTTATTGATTATGCGGTTTATTGCTTAAAAGATGTATTTCTCGCAAATTATTTTTATATTTAACAAAATCTTCATTTATTTGGATTTATTTTCTATCAGGTCATAAAACCGGTGATTATTCGTTAATACATCTGATGCAACCAGTAAAAATCATATTATTTCTTTTTTTGGCCATTCTTGGTCTTAAACCAGCTATTGGTCAGGTTCAGGAACAAGAATTACTGGATAAAAAGGGAAACAAACTTTCGATCAAACATTTTAAGACACCTTTTGAATTTAGAAATATCAATAAAATTCCTTACTACTACGATAAAAGGGAATTTGAACAGTTGAGAAAACTGGACCAACAGAAAAAATGGGAAGATCTATATAAGAATTTAAGGGTTTACGTCAGCAAATTTGGCATTCAGAATTTTTATAGGGACACTTATCTACTTTGGCGGTTGGCAAAATTGACAGAGTTGTATGGCAATGAAGCGGAAGCCATTCAGTTGTATAAGCTGGTACTGAAACACCACAGAGATGACATCGATATTCAAAAGATCGAGTTAAATTATGATTCCCTGAAAAATGATGACAAGGATCTGTATGTGCCATTGGAATATTATTATGAACTGGTCGATTATCGAAAAGACGTGGATACCTTGAGGCCTCCCCGTGGCAAACAATTAAACATGGGTTCTTTGGTCAATTCTAAAGCGGCTGATTATGGACCCACACTAACGCATAAAGAAGATTTACTCCTTTTTACATCCAAAAGAAATTCAAGAATGAGAGGAGGGTTGGACAGGCTGGAGAACGAAGACATATTTGTGAGTAAAAAATGGGG
>JAEWLI010000068.1 GCA_023393375.1 Bacteroidota bacterium | reverse complement strand
GTGAAAAATGTCATAATGTTTCTGATGCTGAGATATGCCGGATTTGTAACAATTCTCATCGTGATCAGGCAATTATTTGTGTGGTTGAAGACATCCCTGATGTACTTGCCATCGAGAATACATCTCAATATCAGGGGTTATATCATATATTGGGAGGAATAATCTCACCTATTGAAGGTATTGGCCCCGATGAGTTGAATATTGCTTCGTTAATAAGCAGGGTAGAGGCTTCCAATGGAGAAGTGCGGGAAATTATATTCGCCCTCAGCCCAACTATGGAAGGTGACACAACTGCTTTTTACATATCCAAGAA
This sequence comes from Bacteroidota bacterium, assembly GCA_023393375.1. GTDB lineage: Bacteria > Bacteroidota > Bacteroidia > Cytophagales > Cyclobacteriaceae > JAEWLI01. The sequence goes on along the minus strand of JAEWLI010000068.1, from coordinate 19,692 downwards.
ACTGAAAAACTTGTCTGTTAAAATCAGTTCTATTGCCCGGGGAGTTCCAATAGGTGGAAATCTTGAATATGCTGACGAGGTTACCCTTGGTCGTAGTATCCTTTCCCGTACAATTTATGATATTCGTGAATAATCGGAATTATTTTTTAGCCAATGCCGTCCGATAAGCTGTTTCATAACTGGGGTATAATACGTTCCAGTCAAAATGTACCGATAAATTATCTACCTTGTTTCGAAGTTCGATCCGCTCTCTTCGGTTCATTTTCAGGAAAGAAAACAAATAATAAGCAAGTTGACTGGCAGCAATATCAGATGTCTTTTTATGCCTGTTGATAACAAAAATGCCATTTTCTTCATGATAAGGCATGGTTTTAAGGACATAATCACCAAAACCTGACAAATCGCTGGTTACAGCGGGAATGCCGCTAGCTACACATTCCAGCGGAGTATAACCCCAGGGTTCATAATAACTTGGAAAAATTCCCAGGTGACAACCCCTTACAAACTGGTGATAATCCATTCCGAACAAAGGATTAATAGAAGAGATGAAATCCGGATGATAAACGATCTTCACCCGGTCATCGGGATTATTCAGCATGCGTGATTTTTGAATTGCAGCAAGTAGTGGATCGGAAGATTTGTTGATAAGATCGTGGGTAACAACTGCAGGCAGGGTGCTTGATTTCCACGATTGCAAAGTCCTTCTGTATCGCAATCGCCAGTAATCATCAATAAAATCATTGATATTTGGCAGCTTGGTATCATTGCCCGAAGCTGCACTGTAAAACAACCTTTCACCCGCCTGTTTTTGAATGGCAAGACAGGTTTGCCGGAGTTCTTCCATCAAAGCCCGCGATTCCAATACTTTTGGGTTGATAGATGTAAATGGTTGTTGTGTGATGAAAAACATAACCACCGTTTTATCGGAGTTGTATTGTTTCATCATCCAGTTCAATTTTGATAGGGCTTCAAGGGTCAGATCGAAACCTTTGTTATGAAACTCAAACCGTCCAGAAGTAAAGAAGTAGATGGTGTTATCAAGATCAAACTTAGTGGATTGAAAGAAATGACCCATTACAAACTGATGGATCTTTTCCTTATATTCATGGTGCAGATTCTGAAATTCATGAAGTGCGGTAAACCGCTCAATGTTAATACCATTGGGCAATATCACATCAGGTTTCCTTCCTAGGAGGCTTTCACACTCGGTAGCTGTTACATCACTTACAGTAGTGAATACGTGTGAACCATGAGCAGCGGCTCTTTCAATTTTTACCTGTGAATCTATATTGTATTTAACTGCTTCAGTAATCCAGTTATAGCTTGGAAGTTTATCGTAGAAGTTCAGGTCATTCATGGCAATGTAGCGGCCGAGAATGGTAGCATGGGTGGTAAAAATAGTAGTAATGGGCAGCTTGTCGAACCTGATTTTAGGTATTGGAGTCCCGGCCATCCATTCATGAAAGTGCCCTATTATCTTTTTCTTTCCCTGATTGATTTTGTTCAATTCAATAAAAAACAAAAACACCAAATGACCAAAAGCAAGTACATCATCAATCAACGGATCATTTGCCGGTGTTGGGATATCATGATTTTTCCAAAGAAAATATTTTATCTCAGATAATTTATCCTTAATTGACGCTGGATTGAATAACGCTACTTTTGGTCGTCCTGTTATTAACCACGTGCCATAATATACCTCGAATCCAGCCTTATTCATGGCTACGGTAGCCATGTAAAAGGGATCTGTTTCATCTACTATTGGATCATAGGCTGCCATGACATTGGGATGAATATATGGGCCCAATAAACAATAGTTGTCACCCCATTTATCAATGGCGTTTGGAGCTTTAGAGCGTATCACCGTGTAAATACCTCCAACCTGGTTGCATACTTCCCAGGCAACTTCTACCATTAAAGATCCGGAGGTTTGTTTTGAATCTAAAATGTCTTTTCCTATGTATCGGGGTAAAGGGTTCCTATCCGCCATCAGTCTCAAAAATTAGGATTTCTTTCAAATATATGGAAATATTGTAAAACTAATAATTGTATATTTTATAATATTAATAAAGTGAAAAAATCAATTTGCAATTTCTTGTCTTTCTGTTAATTGATTATTTTACCACGTATTCTTTTTCATTTATAAACTGAGATAAGGGCGAAAACACATAAATAAAATAACAAATGCTTTTTCGCCATTATGCGCTTCTTCCAAATTCCCATATTTTTGCACCCATGAATTATCTATCGGTAGAAGGTGTAGTAAAAGTTTACGGGGAAAGGGCTATCCTGAATGGAGTTACTTTTGGAATAGAACAGGGTCAAAAAGCTGCAATTATTGGAGTCAATGGGTCGGGTAAATCCACCCTGTTCAACATTATTGCAGGAAAAGATGCCGCCGATGAAGGAGAAGTAGTATTCAACAATGAGGTTTCTGTAGGATATTTAAATCAGAACCCACAATTCGATGTAAACCATTCGGTTGCCGACGCGATTTTTACCAGTGATCATGACAATTTAAGGGTTATCAGAGATTATGAAGCTGAAATTCTAAAAGCAGCCACAGGGCGAAGTGATGAAAAAAAATTTTCCCTGCTCTTGGAAAAGATGGATGCCCTTCAGTTATGGGACTACGAAGCTAAAATTAAACAGATCCTTGGGAAATTAGGCGTATACGACCTGACACAAAAAACCGGAACAATGTCCGGTGGACAAAAAAAACGTATTGCGCTGGCAAAAGTCTTAATTGAAGATCCTGATTTTTTGATTCTTGACGAACCAACCAACCATTTAGACCTTGATACTATAGAATGGCTGGAGAGTTACCTTTCTACTCAAAATAAGACGTTATTGATGGTGACGCACGATCGGTATTTTCTCGAAAGTGTTACAAATGAAATATTTGAACTGCATCAGGGAAGTATATTTGGCTACAAAGGTTCTTACAGTTACTATTTGGAGAAAAAAGCGGAACGCGAGGAACTAAAACAGCAGGAAGTGGAGAAAGCTCAAAACTTGATGCGCAAAGAACTTGACTGGATCAGGCGGCAACCAAAAGCAAGAGGAACCAAAGCCAAATATAGGGTAGAAGCATTTGAGGAACTAAAAGAAAAAGCCTCCAGGGAGGTTACCGATAAAACGCTTAAACTTCAATCAAATGCCCAAAGGCTAGGCAAGAAAATTTACGAAATCAAACATTTGGATAAATCCTATGGTGACAAAATAATCATTAAAGATTTTTCCTACACATTTAAACGTCCCGATCGAATTGGAATAATCGGAAAAAACGGCACAGGAAAAACCACTCTTCTCAATCTGTTAACCGGACGTATATCTCCGGATAACGGAGAACTGGACAAAGGGCTAAACACTCAATTCGGTTATTATACACAGCAAGAAATGGTTTTCGATGATAGCAAAAAAGTGATCGAAGTAATTTCAGATATAGCTGATGTCGTGAAGACGCCTGATGGCTCTTCAATGACAGCCAGCCAGATGCTTACCTATTTCAAATTTCCACCAGCAGTACAATATAATTTTGTGGAACGACTCAGTGGGGGAGAAAAACGGAGACTTCAACTGCTTACCATATTGATCAGAAATCCAAATTTCTTGATACTGGATGAACCCACCAATGACCTGGATTTAATTACACTGAATGTATTGGAAGATTATCTCATGCAATTTCCGGGATGCCTGATAGTCGTTACACACGATAGATATTTTATGGATAGGTTAGTCGATCATCTTTTTGTATTTGAAGGAGAGGGTGTGATTCGTGATTTTCCCGGCAATTATACCGATTACCGTGAATTTCTGAAAGAAAATGAGGGGGTAAATGAAAGATTATCGGATAAAAAAACACAAGAGTCTGTAAAAACAAAAAGGGAACCTGAAGCTAAAAAAAAATTATCCTTTAAGGAGAAAAAAGAATTCGAAGATCTGGAACAAGCAATTGATCAACTTGAAAAGAATAAAGCAGAGATCATAGAGAAATTGAATGCCGGCTCCTCCCAACACGAGGATTTGTTAAAATGGTCTCAGGAATTAGAACAAATACAGTCCTCATTGGATCAGAAAAGTGACCGATGGTTGGAATTGTCGGAACTTATGTAAATAAACCTTTTAATATCATCAAAGTACTTTACATATTTCTCCCCCTATGTATGATTTATCCAAAAAAAATATAGTTAGGTTCATATTTTCCAACTAACTTACCTGCGTTTTTTCATCAAATACTCATTGTCATGTTAAGAATATTAAAAACAAAACGGCTAATCATTGTTTTTATAGCTGTTTTTATATCTATCGCAGGTGTTGCATACTTTTATGGTAAATCAAAAGCGGCAAAGCCACCTCAGGAATACACTATCAATCCCGCCTTTAGTGCTTACATTACTTCATATACGTCGGGCGTTGTTTCCTCTGGATCTACTATTAAGATAAGATTTGCCGAAATCATGGAGGACTCCTCTGGATGGGGAAAAGAAACGTCTTCTTATATTAGTTTAAGCCCATCAGTTAAGGGGAAATCATTCTGGATTGATGCTACAACTTTAGAATTCAGACCTGATAAACGGCTGGAACCAGGAAAATTCTATGAAGCAACATTGAGCTTATCGAAATTAATGGATGTTCCGGATCAACTGAAAGATTTCAAGTTTAGGTTTCAGGTAATCGCTCAAAATTTCGATGTCCTGATCAAAAACCTCACTGTGTATGATGTGAATGACCTAACACGTCAAAAGCTAGAAGGAAGTTTCGTGACCGCGGATATTGCAGAGCCTAAAGATGTTGAAACTGCTTTAAAGGCATTTCAGGATGGTAAACCCCTTGAAATTAATTGGACTCATTTGCCTGATTCTAAATCCCATGAATTTGTAGTAGAAAATATAACTAGAAAAGAAGAAAGTAGTCTTATTGGACTCAAATGGGATGGGGCACCATTAATGTCTGACAAAAAAGGTGAGGAAACAATTGATGTCCCGGCTCTTGGGGATTTCAAACTCACAAATGTAAGGGTGGTACAATCTCCCGATCAATATTTGTTATTACAGTTTTCTGATCCATTACAGGAAAATCAAAATCTTTCAGGTCTTATATCAATAGGAAATCTTAGTGATCTAAAATATTATATCAAGAACAATGAAATAAGTATTTATCCGCCAGTAAGGCAGACAGGCTCAAAAACAATTCACATATATGAAGGGGTAAAAAACATCCTGGGATATGCACTTAAACAAGAGATTACAGCAACCGCCGTATTCGAACAAATAAAACCAGCTGTGAGGATGGTGGGTAAAGGTGTGATATTGCCCTCCACTGAAGGACTAATCATGCCATTTGAGGCAGTTAACTTGAAGGCTGTAGAAGTTTCAGTCGTTAAGATTTACGAAAATAACGTGGCACAATTTCTTCAGGTAAATGAATTATCAGGAAATCAGGAAATGACACGTGTAGGACGTCCGGTTATTAAAAAAACAATTCAACTCACATCAGGAGGTGTTACAGACCTTGCCAGATGGAACAGGTTTACATTGGATCTTTCTGAAATTATCAAAACCGAACCGGGAGCTATCTACCAGGTAAAGCTCGGATTTAAAAAGCAGCACCTGGCCTATTTTTGTGAGGGTGATGAACAGCAGGTTGAGACAGGTATGGTTGAAATGAATGCCGGGGATGGTAATTGGGATGATGCCGCCCAGGAAACAACCGCATGGGATAATTACGAAGATTACTATTATAATGACGATTACAATTGGAATGAGCGGGATAACCCTTGCAACTCTTCTTATTATGGTGACTACCGGAGTGTAAAGAGGAATATTCTTGCTTCAGATTTTGGATTAATAGCCAAAAGGGGAGGAGACGGCAATCTACAAGTATTCGTAACCAACTTGATCAATACCCAACCCTTGGCAAACGTAAATATTGAAATATTCAATTATCAACAACAAGTGATACAGTCGGGAATGACTGATAATGAAGGTAAATTGATCATTCGGCTCGACCAGAAACCCTTTATATTGGTTGCCTCACAAAATGAGCAACGGGGATATTTAAAATTAAATGATGGTGTATCGCTTCCATTGAGTACATTCAATGTACAGGGAGCTGTTGTTCAAAAAGGTATCAAAGGGTTTTTGTACGGAGAAAGAGGGGTATGGCGACCTGGGGATACATTACATTTGAGCTTCATCCTTGAAGATAAAAACAAACTTATTCCGGCAACTCATCCGGTAATACTTGAATTATTTAATCCGCAGGGCCAGCTGGAAAAGAAGATTGTAAAAAATGAAAGTGTTGGCGGGTTTTATAATTTTAGTGTAAATACCAAAGAAGATTCCCCTACAGGTGATTGGTTAGCAAAAGTATCTGTTGGAGGAGCTGCATTTAATAAATCCTTGAAAATAGAAACCATTAAGCCAAACCGTCTAAAAATTAATATTGATTTTGGTGTAGATAAATTGGTGGATGGGGATATTAAAGGTAATCTGGAAGTGAAATGGTTGCATGGTGCAATCGCAAAAAATTTGAAGGCCGAATTTGATGTAATTCTAACCCAGTCAACTACTAAATTCGAGGGATATCAGGATTTTATTTTTGATGATCCAGCAAGGGAATACTATAGTGAAAGTCAGAAAATTTTTGATGGTGCTGTGGATGATCAGGGCAAGGCAATTATACAAACCAAGATTAATGTGGAAAGCTCTGCACCAGGTATGCTCATGGCTAATTTTAAAGGCAAAGTATTCGAGGAAAGTGGTGATTTCAGTGTGGACAGATTTAGCATCCCTTACTATCCTTATAAATCATTTGTAGGGGTGAGAGTGCCTAAAGGGGATTTTAGAGGTATGTTACTGACCGATACTTTACATACAATTAATATAGTGACTGTTGATGCCAATGGAAAGCCAGTATCCAAAAATGGCGTTGAGGTAGAAATCATGAAACTTGACTGGAGATGGTGGTGGGATAATAGCCAATCAAATATTGCCAATTATGTGAGTAGCAGGCACAATTCAGCCATAGCTAGTGGTAAAATAAATACTACCAATGGTAAAGGTGCATGGAAGTTTAAAATTAATTATCCGGAGTGGGGTAGGTTTTTGGTACGAGTTTGCGACCCGGAATCAGGGCATTGCACGGGAAAAGTGGTATACATAGATTGGCCAGGTTGGGCAGGTCGGGCACAGCGTGATATACCTGGAGGAGCTACGATGCTTTCTTTTTCTGCTAACAAGGAAAAATATGAGGTAGGTGAGGAGGTTCGTATTAATATACCTTCGAGCAATCAGGGCAGGGCATTGGTAAGTATTGAAAATGGCAGTAAGGTAGTGGCCAGTTATTGGGTAGAAACTCAAAAGGGGGAAACGCCATTTATGTTTAGTACCACCAAAGAAATGACACCGAATGTTTTTGTAAATGTGACATTATTACAACACCACAACCAAACCGTTAATGATCTTCCCATCAGGCTTTATGGTATTGTCCCCATTTTGGTGGAAGACCCTCAAACAATATTAAAGCCGCAGATTGCCATGGCAGAAACTCTTAGGCCAGGCTCACCTGTAATAATGAAAATTTCTGAAGCAAATGGTAGAGCTATGGCCTACACCATTGCAGTGGTGGATGATGGATTACTCGATCTTACCAGGTTTAAAACACCCGATCCATGGAGTTCATTTTATGCCAGAGAGGCTTTAGGTGTAAAAACATGGGACCTTTACGATGATGTTATGGGTGCGTTTGGAGGGCAGCTGGAACGGCTCCTTGCAGTAGGAGGTGATGATGAAATGTCAGATCCGGAAAATACCAAAGCCAACAGGTTTAAACCAGTAGTGACTTACATGGGGCCTTTCTACTTAAAAGATGGCAAGACTGCAGAACATACGTTTACCATGCCGCAATACATTGGTTCAGTACGTACAATGGTAATTGCTGGTAATCAGGGAGCTTATGGATTTGCTGAAAAAACTACTCCAGTAAAACAGGAATTGATGGTATTGGGTACGCTTCCACGGGTGTTAGGTCCTGAAGAAACAGTGAAATTGCCTGTCAATATATTTTCTGCTGATGCCAAAATAAAGCAAGTTAAAATTGAAATTAAAGCTAATCAGTTATTCACTATCCAGGGGGCAAGTACTAAAACCATTACTTTTAGTGGTGAAGGTGATCAACTGGTAGAGTTTGATCTGAAAATGAAACCGGCATTAGGTGTGGGCAAAATTAAAATATTGGCATCTTCAGGAAGTTTTAATGCTGAAAATGAAATTGAAATTGAAGTCAGAAATCCTAATCCTGCTGTAGTTGATGTAAAGGATGTAATTATTGAGCCGGGTCGCAAACAGGAGTTTACTTATGTTCCTGTGGGCATGGCTGGTACTAATTCTGGTATTCTCGAAGTATCAAATATTCCTCCTGTCAATTTGGGAAAACGTTTGAAGTTCCTCCTCAATTATCCTCACGGATGTGTTGAACAAACTACTTCTGCTGTTTTTGCGCAATTATTTATTTCTAATATTAAGGAATTGCAATCAGGAGAAGCTAAAAAGATTGATGATAATGTGAGGGCGGGTATAGAAAGATTAAAGAAATTTCAGACTGCCGATGGTGGGTTGGCTTATTGGCCGGGAGACCGTGATGCTAATCCGTGGGGAACCAATTATGCAGGACATTTTCTTTTGGAAGCCGATGCCAAAGGTTATCATGTTCCTTCCAGTCTTATCAATGGATGGGTAAAGTATCAAAAGCAGGAGGCTAATAGATGGCGAAAAAACAGTAATTATAACCGTGATGATTTAATCCAAGCTTATAGGCTTTATACACTTGCCTTAGCTAAAAAGCCGGAATTAGGAGCGATGAACAGGTTGCGTGAGATAAAAGACTTATCAGTTCAAGCTCGTTGGCAATTAGCGGCAGCTTATGCGCTTGCAGGTCAAAAGGATGCTGCTAATGATATTGTAAAAAACAGCTCATTTACAATTCAGGAATACAGAGAGTTATCGCAGTCTTTTGGTACACCACTCCGCGACAAAGCAATGATCCTGGAAACCCTCACTCTTTTGAATCAACGGGATAGAGGTATTGAGCTGATGAAGGAGATTTGTGCAGGATTGAGCGATAACCAAAGTTGGATGAGTACCCAAACTACCGCTTATTGTTTAATTGCGGTTTCCAGATTTGCCGGAAAGGCAGATAAAACCTCTGATCTGCAGTTTGCATACCAGATAAATAGTGAAAAATTAATCAATACCAGTACTGAACTTCCACTTTCTCAAGTAAAATTTGATATCCAAGCAGCAAATTCAGGCAAAGTGTTGATAGAAAATAAAACTAAGGGGGTAGTTTTTGCACGTTTAATACTCGAGGGGATTCCTTCAAAGGGTGACACCTCATCTGCTGAGAATTCTTTAATGATGGATATTGTTTACAAGGATATGGATGGAAATTTACTAAATCCTTCCAATCTGCCACAGGGTACAGATTTTATGGCGGAAGTTACGTTTGCCAATCCGGGATTAAGAGGGGTGTATCAGGAAATGGCATTGACACAAATATTCCCATCGGGATGGGAAATTCATAATACAAGAATGGACGGTTCTGAGTCATTCTATCAGAAAGATAAACCTAATTATCAGGATATCAGGGATGACAGGGTATTTACTTATTTTGACTTAAGGCCGAATCAAAGAAAAACCTTTCGGGTTTTATTAAATGCCACATATGCCGGAGAATATTATTTGCCGACAATCTATTGTGAGGCCATGTATGATCACTCCATCAATGCACGTAAGCCAGGACAATGGGTGAAAGTGGTTAAGGAACAGGAAATGTAATTTATTGATAAAAATATTTTTTAGCGTTAGTTATTAATAATGAAAAAGTCCCTTTTCGGTTTGAAAGGGGACTTTATTTTTTGTAATTGCTTGAAGACAAGTTAGCTTTCTCATTTATGTTTTTTCATTAAACCCGGATGCCCTTGTTAAAACCGATTGTTCCGGAGCGATATCCAGTCCTGAAATCCAACAAAAATAAATTTAGCCATCCCTGTTTTACCAATAGAAATTTTATATATTTTAAAGCTCTGAATATGATATTCCAACTTTGGCGGCATTTGAGTATCCTTATTTATAAAACATAAAAACAAAAATCAATGAAAAAATCACTTATCTCCAAACTTCCAATGATACTGATGACATTGGTTATCTGGCATTGCAAGCATTGCCCACAAAAGCACAAGACACGCTGGCCGTTTCGGTGACCGAGCACAAGCAGAACGCTTGGCACGCGAACTTTCTTTGAGCGAGTCCCAATCGAAAGAAATCTATAAAATCTTTCTGGATAGGGTTGAATTAATGAACAAGTCCCATGGTGAAAAACAACTTACGAACGTGAAGACCAAGCAGATCAATGAAGGCACTTTGAAAAAATTACATGCGATTTTGACCACTGAACAAAAGGAGCTTTATGCCAAGCTTTCCAAAGACCTGGCCGAGCAGAAGAAGGCTGTACAATCCAGAGAGCAACAATCCCAAACACTCCAAGACAAATTGTTAGAATTTTAACCACGTTTAAAAAACAGCATATGAGACCTGAAATACTTATTTCTATCCTTCTATCCCTGACAGTATTTATGGGCTGCAAAGACGACCCTCAGCCCCAGACCGAACTTGAAAAGCTCCCTGCCGCTACCCGGGAGGGGAAGAACACTTTCGGTTGCCTGGTGGATGGTAAAGCTTGGATACCTAGGTTATCGACCGACATTGTAGCATTCTACCAAGAAGGAGTTTTAGCGATTGGAGGAGGGGATGGCAAAAGATATTTTCAAATAACAATTTTCGATGAACATTTATCCGAACAAAACTACTTGTTATCAAACAATATCCCTCCTTCTTCTTATCCAAATGCAGGGATAGGAAACTACAGTGATAATTGTGGTGAGTTTGAAACCACATCTGATGTCACAGGAACCCTCACAATCACTCATTTCGACCCAAGTTTTAGAAAATGGATCATTTCGGGCACCTTCGAATTCGAAGCTTATTCGGAAGAATGCCAAAAAACGGTGAAAGTGACCGATGGCCGCTTTGATTTGAACTATGCCCCATAACTACCTCAGGTAGTCTCTGTATTCCAATTTTCTTTTATATCACTAAATTGAAAAAAAATGACCCCAAAACCAATTAAATTTCTGGCATCAGGAACCATATCAGAACCATAGTTAGTATTTGCAACATGTGTGTAACCTGGTTGTGCACTCCGGGAAATTACCGCATCAGCCCAATTTGGGCCTGTCGTAATGGTAACCGTTTGCTGGTATTGCTATCCTGATAATTGAAGTCAGCCCTTAGCTTTATTGCTGTCTTATCTGGAGATATTAAAGAGGATAAATAGGATTCTATTAATCGGGAAAGGCTGATCTTGTGAGATTTGGCAATTCTTTGCCTGGTCAATAGCCTTTTTGTCTACATTTAAGATTAGCTTTGTTTTCATATCCATTCTTAAATATATAACTTCTTGATAATCAGCTTGTTTGCTAAAAGAATTAGTTAACTTAGATAGAAACGGGACTTATCTTTCTTTCAACTTGATTACTTCATTTTGAAGATCCATCACTATTGAGGTAAGTTTTTCAATAGTCATGTGATCGCCATTTACTGATGAACCAGGGAAATTTGTACTGATATATGCTTTTGCTTCCCACATTTCCAACACATCGTCTGCGTCTACTTCAAAAGGGGAATAGGTTTTGTTATCTGAAACCAAAAATAACTTTCCTTTCTCGTTGATATAATTAAACACTCTTTTATACACTACACCATCACGTTTGGTGAGCAATACATAGGTTTTGCCATTTTTGATGCCATCTACATGTTCAATATATTGTCCAATGATGATGGTGCCAGGTTCTAGCGGTTGCATGGAATCGCCGGAAATTTCAAATGCTCTGTAAGTATGACCTGTAGGAAGATTAGGCATTTTAAATTTTGGTAATTCTTCCAGGTATTCTGGATCTGAATAACCGTTCAAATATCCGGCAGCTGCTTTCTGTGGTACCATTTCTATATGTTCATTATTCTGATCGTCAACGGTAATTGATAAAATTTTTAATTTTGGGTTACCATTGTCAGTACTGGTTTGATGCAGTTCATTCAAGTTGACCTTGCTAATATCTTTGCTGATAAGAAGATCAACCGAAACATTGAATAATTTTGCAAAAATCACCAGATTATTCAAACGAGGATCCGCCCGGCCCTCTTCATATGCCCCTAATAGGGATCTTTTTATTCCGATTTTTTCAGCAAGTTGTTCCTGTGTTAAGTGAGATGCTTTTCGTAGAAATTTAATATTACTGCTGACAAGAGACATTTTATGATAATTTGGATTTGAAAATTATAAAATCTTTAAAATGATCGTTTTGTTGACCTATGGAATATAAATGAGAATGCAGTAGGTCTTTTGAACCCTCCAAAGAATCTAGACGATGGTTAAGTTGTTTTACCACATCTTTTAGTGTGTCATCAGGGCTTGTTAAAAAATAGCCATAAAATTGCTTTTCTGCATTAAATTTTGCCTGAAAACGTACCTGGCATTTACCCGAGCTTATTTTTTTACAGCTCAATTTCAAATGGAACTTATGTTGCAGGGACATATTAATTACTAATTATTTTAACACAATGAACAATCAATAGGAGTTATGGGCTCTAATTTAATCAATTCTATAGAGAAATGTCAATTATTTTAGCTAAATATTTTTCTAAATTGTCATGACTATAATTGATGAACAGCTTTGTTGTAGAACCAGTTAAAAATAAATCCCAATATTGTAAATTTGAAATCCGTGGTTTTCAAACGCGTTTATATTGGTAAAAGTGAAAATCAAAATGGTATACTCTCTAACTTTTTATTGGTATGACAGAAAAAAACAAGATTGATATTACTAAAATAGATCTTGAAAAGGATAAGGACAAAATAGCGGATCTGCCGGGGTTATTGGCTTATCCTCATCAGGTAGGAAGCCAGGTGATAAAACCTGAAGATAAAGGTAAAATCAAGGGAAGGGCAATGGCTGCTATGAAGGAACAGACCGAACGGCAGATGAATCAAATTTACCGACAGATAAAGTTACTTGCCGAACAAGCTTCCGAACTTAAGCGGCGTGTGGAGATTTCAGAAAGGATCTATCAAACCCCAATGAATTTTGAACCTATTGTTGGTCATATCTATCATTTATATGAAAAAAAGGATGGAAGTGATGTTTTATCCATGGTAAGTCCTGAAGAATGGGGTGACACACTGCCTTATCAAAAACATTTGTCCATCATCAGACTTTTGGCAGATCATACCTGGGAAATATTGGAAGACCATAACCATTTTGATAATTAGGCAAATGATCAAATACCAGGAACTTGCTGAGGAGATGCAAAACAATGTCAAAAATGTTTCCGTTGAGCAGGAATACAAAACTTCTGTTCAGGAACTTCAGCATTTTGGGTTTTATGAAAGTGCATTAAGCATTTATCAGGAATTGGGTGGTCAAAATCAACAATTCCCTGTCAGAATCGTCCGTGAAACCTTATTAATTGATGAAAAATTATTTATTGCGATTGATGATCATTCACATTTCAACCGGTATCGTTCGATGACATTAAGATCTGATATTTATAATTCATTAAAAGGAGTGGATGCGGAAAAGTACAGGAGATTCTGCAGAATGCATGAAAAGGAATGCCTGAAATCAGGTCTGTTAACGGAAAAATGGGCGAATCCTAAAAGTATAGAATATTTTGGTCAGCCTTCAGACCCTGGTGATTTTTTTGGAAATGGATCACCGGGTTGGAAATTAAAAGCGTTTGAAGATTTTATGTTGGATCTGATCACGCTGATAAAAAAGATGATACTGGTCAGAATTTCCTGTCACGATAGTATTTTAGTGAATGGTCAATTGACGCGGATTACAAAGCTGTTGGAAAACAAGAAAAATTTACCCGTGATAGGAAAGTTTCTTACAAAAAAAGTTAATGATAGGCTGATGACTTTTTAATTAAAAGGTTCTAAGGTAGTTTAGTATAAAGCTTATTGTAGATCGGTAAAATATAGATAGCATGTTAAAATTTCTAGTGCTACTCAATTTTGTTTTTAACACTTACTGGTTGTGTTACGCACAACCAGTAAGTGTTAATTTACATTTAGGACCTATAGTACGACTGCCAATTTCAAGTTTGTACGATAACCCAAGTTTACCAATTAGTACTTATAAAAATTTAACTGGTTTAGGGGTAAATATTGGATTGAATGTTAAAATAGAAAAAATTAATATAGGTTTAGAGTATGATATTAGTTCCAGATACGATTATTTATATTCAGAATATTCCAAAACAGGCCATAGTGGTTTAATGCCAGAAGTTCAAAAATTATTGTTTGAGCATAATATTACCATATTGAAATATTTTGATAAAATATATATTGGTATAGGTGCTTCCCTATTGAATACAGGCCAATCTTTTTATTATGAGGAAAGAAAAATTGATATGGAAACATTAACCTATCATTTTAGTGTAGGAAGTCCTATTTGGAAAATATTTTGTGAAGGTAAATTAAAGTACATAGGGCAATCTTATGATCCTATACCCTACGGCAAGTTTTTTTTATTTGAAGGCAGGTTATATATTCCAATACGTATGGTTAAGTAATTATTCTATTCATTAAAAGTGATATTTGATCCAGAGATTTGCCAAGTTATCAATGGATATGGCCCAAGGACAGACCAACCCATGGGTATAAAAACAAAAAAGACCGGAGATCCTGGCCTTTTTTGCAAAACAAGTATAAAGAGATTACTATTAGTTTCCCAAAAGTAGATCATTATTATATTTCTACCAAAAATTAATTGTTTTAATTTTAATATTTATTCGATATATAGTTTTGAAAATAAATGATTTTGCCAAACTATAACTTTTGCTTCTTCATTAAATCAACAATAATCCAAGTTTCCCTTAAAAAATGCTTTATAACGGATAATTAAACAAAATAAAATAGTGAGTTTCCTTATGTGGTATTTTTATGCATCTGGAAATAATTCCAGTTGATTGGGAATACATCGAAATGATTTACGGTGAAAAGGTGTCATTCCAAAATCTATTATGGCTTTACGGTGAGCACGTGTAGGATATCCAACATTAGTTTCCCAATGATATTCGGGATATTGCATAGCCAATTCATGCATCAAATTATCTCTATGGGTTTTGGCTATTATGGAGGCTGCTGCTATTGACATATACAAAGCATCACCATCGATAATACATTGATGACAAATATTTTGATAAGGATTAAAACGATTGCCATCGATCAGCAAAAGTTCTGGCTTAATTTTGAGTTGGTCGATCGCACGGTGCATGGCAAGAAATGAAGCATTAAGAATATTGATTTTATCAATTTCCTCATTGGTAACTTCTGCTACTGCCCATGCTATTGCCTTTTCCTTTACAACTTCCTGTAATTCATTTCTCATGTTTTTATCCAGTTGTTTCGAGTCATTGATCAGCTTATGCCGGAATTTATGGGGCAGAATGACAGCAGCAGCCACTACCGGACCTGCAAGACAACCTCGTCCGGCCTCATCACATCCAGCTTCAATTACTATATTTTTAGAAAAACAGGATTTCAACATAATAGCAAGTTTAACCACAAGCAACCAAAATCTCAATTCCAACCTGAAGTTTTTTTGGAAAATTATATGAACCAAATGAAGAACCAATAAAAGTAGCTGCGTAATATTTATTATTTTCTAATTTTGCGCCCATGAATTCAAATATTAATCCCTGGAAGAAGATTTCCGAAAAACTGATCTATGAAAATCCCTGGATCAGACTGGAAGAACATGATGTAATTAATCCGGGAGGTGGTAAAAGCATTTATGGAAAGGTATTGTTCAGAAATAAAGCACTGGGTATCATTCCATTGGATAATGAACGAAATACCTGGCTGGTAGGTCAATATCGTTATACTATTGATGAATATTCCTGGGAAATTCCAATGGGAGGAGGCCCGCTTGATGTAGATATTCTCTTATCTGCCCAACGTGAACTACAGGAAGAAACTGGTTTGAAGGCTGCAAAATGGACCCAGGTGATGAGGATCCATACTTCCAATTCAGTTACAGATGAAGAAGGTTTCGTATTCCTGGCGGAAGAACTCGAGCAGGGTGAAACAGCTTTTGAAGAAACAGAAGATCTTAAAATAGTTAAACTCCCTTTCAGTCAGGCAGTACAATGGGTGATGGATGGTAAAATTACCGATGCAATCAGTATTGCAGGAATAATGAAAGTGAATAAAATGATAACAAAATGATCCAAAATATCAGCTGCTTGCAGACTTCTTCTGCTGTGAAAAAGAAAATTATGAAAATTATTTTTTACTTAAGCATTATTGTTCTTTTTATTTATTCATGCAATGGTAATAAAACCAACCAGCAGGAAACTATAGTTACAAATATTACTGAATCATCTGTCTCTGACATTTCTATTAAAAAAGCAACACACTTTTCAGTTGAATTTCACGAAAATTATAAGCTGGTTTCTGTGATAAATCCAGGCAAAGGTTCTGAAAAAACATTTCGTTATCTTTTGGTAAACAAAGGAACCCAAGCACCTGATATTAATGCCGATGCTATTATACAGGTTCCAATAGAAAGGATGGTATGTTTTAGCACCACACACCTGCCATTACTGGAATATTTGGATCAACAGAACAGTTTGGTTGGATTTCCCAATACAGACTACATCAGTTCTGATAAAATAAGGAAACTGGTAGAAGAAGGTAAGGTAAAAGATCTTGGTTCTGACATGGATGTAAATGTGGAGGAACTATTGGTTTTGCAACCCGATATTGTAATGGCCTATAGCATGGGTGATCATACAAATCAATTTCAATTGATAGAAAGAGGGGGAATTCCGGTAGTCTATAATGCAGACTTTATGGAGAATGATCCGCTGGGCAGGGCAGAATGGATCAAGTTTATGGCTTTGTTTTTTAATGAAGAAGAAAAAGCTGATTCTGTTTTTAATGCCATAGAAGAAAGGTATGATTCCCTAAAATCATTGACGGAAGATGTGGAAGAAAAACCTACTGTATTCTGTGGGATTTTATATGGTGAATCATGGATGATGCCGGGAAGTCGTAATTTCGGAGCACAATTCTTTAAAGATGCCGGAGCAAAATATCTTTGGGATGACAATGATGAGGAAGGTAATATACGACTTTCTTTCGAACATGTTTATGAAAAAGCCCATGATGCAGATTTCTGGATAGGAGTGGGGAGTTATAGCACCTTCAGGGAAATGCAAAAAACCGACAATCGGTATGCCGTTTTTAAGGCCTTCAAAGAACAACAAATATTTAATTACAATGCCAAAATAGGCCCATCTGGTGGGAATGCCTATTTTGAATTAGGTTATCTGCGACCCGATCTGGTATTGTCAGATCTGATCAAAATTTTTCATCCGGAGAAATTATCCGAAGAACCGTTTTATTTCCATCAATCTTTAAAATAATCTCCTATTGCCATACAATTATTCCTTAGCCCTATTAGATTTGCCGGATTAATTAGCATTGGTCTAAACATAGAATGAAGAATTTGTCCAACCCTGTCAGTATGAATAAAATCCATGTGAAAAAGTGGAGGAGAATATTCGTGCTTTTATGGGTACTATTGATCAGTATGTTTTTCATCAATGTTTCGCTCGGTTCAGTATCCATCCCTCTCGTACAAACCTTCAAACTAATACTCAATTTGCAGGTAGAATCATCAATTTGGGAAACCATTTTTTGGCAGTTTCGTCTTCCTAAGGCAATTGCTGCTATTGCTGTTGGTGCCGCATTGTCAACAAGTGGATTACAAATGCAGACCCTGTTTCGCAATCCATTGGCAGGGCCTTTTGTTTTAGGGATAAGTTCTGGAGCAAGTCTGGGTGTTGCATTAGTCATCATGGCCAGTTATTCATTTGGTGGTGTCATAACTGCCCTTGGGTTTTTGGGAACTGGGATCATCGCACTCGCAGCATCATTAGGGGCTTTTTTGGTTTTATTGTTGGTGGTAATGGCTTCATCAAAAATCAGGGATAGCATGACGCTGCTAATTGTGGGATTGATGTTTGGCAGTGCTACAGGAGCAGCAGTTAGTATTTTACAATATTTTAGCGATGCAAGGGATATTCAGGCATTTATAATCTGGACATTTGGCAGTCTGGGAGGCATCACGGATGATGAAATGAAAATTTTTCTTCCGGCAATCATAATTGGACTTTCCATAGCATTTATACTTTCCAAACCACTTAATGCCTTGTTGTTGGGTGAAAATTATGCCAGAAGCATGGGGGTAAATATCAGAAAAACGAGGTTATGGATCATTATAAGTACCAGTCTTTTGGCCGGAGGTGTAACTGCTTTTTGCGGGCCAATTGCTTTTATTGGCATTGCAGTACCTCATCTCACCCGTTTGTTGTTTAATACCAGTGATCACAAGTTGTTGATGCCATTGGTTTGCATTACCGGTGCCATTGTAATGTTGCTGAGCGATAGTATCGCCCAACTACCGGGAAGTCAGCATGTGTTGCCTATCAATGCAATTACTTCATTGTTAGGAGCACCGGTTATCATTTGGATCATTATGAGAAGAAAAAACTTACAAACTCATTTCAACTGATGACAAACTCGGAATTGATATTGAAGGCTGAAAATCTGACTATAGGTTATCGTAAAGGTCAGAAAGAAAATGTTATTCTTAAAGATATCAATTCAGGATTGTACAAAGGAGAATTCGTGTGCCTGATTGGTCCAAATGGTGTGGGAAAATCGACTTTACTCAGAACCTTATGCGGTGTTCAACCCCCTTTGAGTGGAAGTATTTATTTAAATGGCGAAGATTTGCAAAATTATGACCGCCAGAGGTTATCCCGTGAGGTAAGCCTGGTGCTCACTGAAAAAATTACCGGTAACCTTACAGTCTATGAATTGGTAGCACTGGGTCGTTATCCGCACACCAATTGGTCAGGAACACTTACCAAAGCAGATGAATTAAAAATCGAACAGGCTATTGAAGATACCCATTGTGGGGCCATCGTTCATCAGAAGGTTTATGAGTTGAGTGATGGGCAATTACAAAAGGTGATGATTGCACGGGCTTTGGCACAGGATGGCGATTTAATGATATTGGATGAACCATCGGCACATCTTGATTTGAAAAATAAGGTTGAAATATTATTAATGCTCCAGCGGTTGGCTAAAGATCATCGTAAAGCCATCTTAATTGCTACGCACGAATTGGATTTAGCTTTGCAAACAGCCGACAGGATATGGTTGATGGCTTTTAACCAACCACTTGTTTCAGGTTGGCCGGAAGACCTGGCTTTATCCGGATATATAACAGATGCTTTTAGATCAGACCGATTCAAATTTGATCCCGCTTCAGGGCGATTGAAGATATTGTCTGAACAAAAGGGTGGGATTGCAGTGCTTGGCAAAGGCCAGGAATATTTATGGACCTGCCATGCTTTGGAAAGGTGTGGATACATAATTTCGAAAAACAGTTCCATAATCGTCCATGTGGGGGATAAAAATTGGCGAGTGGAATCTCCCGGACAAAAAGGATATTCCGTAAATTCAATTGAAGAAGTAATGGATACGATCAGG
>JAEWLI010000066.1 GCA_023393375.1 Bacteroidota bacterium | reverse complement strand
TAAATACCGTTCGTCATATTCAATTTCAAACTTATCCAGTAATTCTAAGTATTCTTCCTTAAATGTTTTTTTTCTATGGTGCTCTTCCTGGTTCAAGATGTATTTGATAACACGGTCAATTTGGCTTTTGGAATAAGAAAAAGCTCCAAAACCTCCCTGCCAGTTAAACTTACCGACAACCCATTTTTGGTCATTGATAAAACCGGACGAAGAAGCTTTTACATCCCGCACCAAATCTGACACGGATATTGATGGTTTCATTCCTATCAACATATGTGTGTGGTCTGGCATGCAAAACACGGCCAGCATTTTTTGATCGCGGTTTCTTACAACCCCGGACATGTATTTATGTAGTTCTTCCCGGTGGTCTTTATTTATGAGATTCGATCTTCCTTTTACAGCAAATACTATTTGTATGTAAATTTGAGAATAGGTGTTGGGCATGGAAATTAAATTTTTATTAAATATAAAAAAAATTTCAATACAGAAATGACCTTCATTGAATTGTAGTCACAGGTCGCCCCGATGGAGCTTTTATCATTTCTTGAATCATTTTTTCTACCCCCGATGGGGCAAAGCCATCAACCAAACTACAGTAATATTCCGAAACAATAACCTAGATTAAAATATGTGGGACCAGCGGCAATCCCTGATGACCAGAAAATGGAAGGACTGATTACCCTGGTTCCTTGAATCAATCAAAAAATCACATTCTGCTTTGCATGGTTGCAGCCTCTCCTATTGATTTCGACCTAGTATGGAATGTTTTATTCTTTGATGGCTATGGTGAAAACATCAACAAAGAGAGAGAGAGAGAAAGAAAGAGAAAAGGGATATAATAATTTTCTGATAATCATCAACCTTCCATAAAACAAAGCCAACTTACTCAAGTTCAAGAGAATTATTAACTACAATTCAAAATTATGGAAAAGAAAGGCATTGGAAAAATACTTTGGTCGGACCTCACTGTTGAAAATGCAACTGAAATCAGGGATTTCTATGCTGCAGTAATTGGTTGGGAATTTGAACCTGTAAAGCAGGGAGATTATGAAGACTATAACATGATCAACGCTGATGGTAGTATTGTATCAGGTATTTGTCATAAAAAGGGTGGGAACAAAAATCTTCCTGCACAATGGCTCAACTACATTACTGTGGAAAGCTTATCTTATTCACTTGCTAAAGTAGAAAAATTGGGTGGTAAAATTGTGGATGGACCAAGAAAAGCTGGCAATCAACAATTTGCTGTAATTAGAGATCCAGCCGGAGCTTATTTTGCCTTGTGTGAAGAATAAAAAGAAAGGACACCTGTTGATGATGCCCTTTCTTTTTTGATTATTTCGTTTTGAGAAGATCCCTTATTTCGGTTAAAAGAACTTCTTGGGCTGATGGTGCTGGAGGGGTAGCGACTTCTGCTACTTCAGCTTTTTTGCGGCGCATGGTATTGATCCCTTTTACAATGAGAAATATCGCGAACGCAACGATTATAAACTCAATAAGCACTTGAAAAAATATACCATAATTGATCGTTACTGCTTCAGCATCGGCTGTAGCCTCTTTCAACACGATCATGAATGACGTGAAATCCAAACCACCGAGCAACATTCCTATGGGCGGCATCAAAATATCATCAACAAGTGAGCTTACAATTTTGGCAAAAGCTGCACCAATAATGAAACCAACTGCAAGGTCAACTACGTTGCCCCGCATCGCAAATTCTTTGAATTCTTTTAGCATGAGAAAAAGTTTAGGGTTTAATTTATCTTATCAAATATAAGTAAAAAGTTGATTATTCTTTTGCTGTCAGAGAGTGTTTAACCACCTAATCGTTAAAATAGATCTTAAATACAGAACCCTTACCCATTTCACTCTCCACTTCTATTTCTCCACCAGCATTATTCACCATTTTTTTGACCAGGTATAATCCAATTCCTGTACCCTCAACATGATGGTGCAATCGTTTAAAGATGGTGAAAATTTCATTTTTTTTACCAGGATCCATTCCTAAACCATTATCCTGTACTGAGAGAATGGTTTGACCGTTTGACTTATTTGTTTTAATATGTATTTCTGGTACACGGTCTGGTGAACTGTATTTTATGGCATTGCTTATTAGGTTCAAAAGTATGCTCCGTAAGTTCTTTTTGGGCAATTGAATTTCAGTCACCTCAAATTCGGTATGGATTTTTGCCCTAGATTCCTGCAAAACATCGATCAAACTTGATTTTACCTCATCCACCAAATTATCAAGGGCAATGCTTTCAGGATCTTCGATATCGCTCTCTATCTTGGTGATCACAACTAATTCATCCACGATTTTTTTGAGTTTTCTAATCGAAAAGTCTATGTGGGTAGCAATCTGCCTCACTTCCTTGTTTTCCGGATCTATTATTCGATTCAGTATATCTGAGAGCCCGCTTATACTTGCGATGGGATTATTCAAATCATGAGCTACTGAATAGATGAAGGTTTCATGATCTGAATTCAGTTTGATGAGTTTCTCCTGAACTATTTTAAGTGTAGTGATATCGTTGAAGGTAATAATGGCACCATCTTTTTTATTATCCCAGATTACGCATTAGAATAGACAAATGGTAATGTAAATTCTTTTGAGTGGTTCCATAAACCTGTGAACCACTCCCTTCTTTTCAAGTGGAGGGCCATCTTCAGCACCACAACATTATTGAT
>JAEWLI010000052.1 GCA_023393375.1 Bacteroidota bacterium | reverse complement strand
GAAGCAATGCTGTATTCTTCAGTAGAAAGGTTGATGGGCAAGTCTTATGATGAAATAAAGGATCAAGTACAAAAAACTTTGATTGGTAACTTCAGAGGGGCTTTGAACAAAGCAACACCTCTGGAAGCTATTGGCATGGAAGAATACCAGCTCGTCCCTTCTGATACAAATAGCATCAAAACATCTACTGAAGGTGAAAGAGCACAATTTAGAAGAGAAATGATCAAGGATATCAACAGCGATATCAGTTCTTTTGGCATGAAGGTGGTTTCTGTATCCCTACAAAAAATATGGGATACTTCTAATTATATTGCAAACCTGTCGAAAGAAAAACTTGCGAAAAAAAGAGAAGAAGTGGAAATCGAAGAAGCACGGTTAATATCATTGGCCGAAAAGGCAGAATCAGATTCCCGGAAGGAAATTGACCTTGCCAAATCCAAAGCCCGAGAAGCTGTACTTACTGCTCAGGAAAAACTGGAAATGTACAGGAGAGAGAGTGAAGCTAGTATTGACCAAGCCCGAAACGAAGCTGTAAACAAGATTCAAGAGCAGTTTAACAAAGCTCAGGCTGAGATTGAGGAATACAAGCGGGAAATGCAAGAATTGAAAAATCAGACCGAATTATTGCTCAAGGAAAATGCGGAAAAACAAGCCCAAGAGATTCTTGCTCAGGGTGATGAAAGATCTTCTGAAATCATTGAGAATGCCAAAAACCATATTCTTGAACAGAAAATTAAATTGCTGGAAAATGGCAAAGGCGTTGGCAACCTGGTGATATTTGTTCAACAACAATTACCTTACCTGTATGAAGCTTTTAAGAAACATTCAAAAGCTAACAAAGTAGAATCATTGTTGATCATGGATTCTGAGGACGGTTTTAAATCTGCTGTAAACCGTGGACCAGAATCATTCACCTATTTTCTGCTTCAGCTGGAAAACGCAATGGGCATTAGCCTGAAAGAAATCATGACTTTAAAATCTTAAAATATTTATCATATGTCTTTATTGGTATTTTCATCAGTATTCCTAGCAATAGTCATTTTCTGGCTGATCATTCAGCTGGTATCCAATATGAAAATTGTAGGTGGAAATGAATTGGGTATAATAAGTGGTGTAGGCGGACCAAAAGGTTTCAGCATGCTCAGCGGGGGTAGAATGTTTGTTATTCCCCTTGTACATCGTTTTGCAAAAATGGATCTCACATTGCACACGATAGAAGTAGTAGTGGATTCGGCCATTGCAGCCGGAGTAATTCCCCTAAAAGTAAAATCAACTGTAAGTATAGGTATAGCATCCAGTCGCTCAGGTAGAGGTAGGGCATGTACCCGGATTTTATCATTGACACGCAACTGGGAAGAATTGAAAAGTGTTGGCAGTGATATTATTGAAGGACATTTACGCGACTCAATAGCCACAATGACTCCTGAACAGGTGATGCGTGATAAAGACGCTTTGGTATCTAAAATGATCAATGTTTGTAAAACCGACCTGGAAAATATAGGATTGGAGATCATCACCATGAACATTGCAGATGTGGATGACCACCGTCTGGATGGAGTAGATGAGCCCGATCTTTACATTGCATTGCTAAAAAGGATACAATCTACTGATGCGGAAGCCAAAGCCCGGATTGCGAAAGCCAAGTCACTTGCGGAAGCTACCAAACAACAGGAACAACGTGAATCGGAGATTAAAGTGCGTAATATTGAGAATGAGTTGGAACAGTTAAGAGCACAAACCAAAGTGCTGATTCAGGAGCACAAACAAAAAGAGACTGTGGGAATCGAAAAAGCCCTTAGAGATTGCCAATCGGCGAAGGCATCGATCATTTCCTTGATCAATTCTGAAAAAGAAAAAATCAACTTCCTGCGTAATAAATATAAAGCTGAGATTATAACTCCTGCGGAAGCGCAAAAAGAACAAATGATTCTACAGGCAGAAAGAGAAGCCGCTAAATTTAAGGGCAAAGCTCAAGGTGAAATTATTGAGTTGAAAAACACCATCAATATGATAGGTAAGAATCCGAAAGGACTCCAAACCTATATTATTGAAAATTTCAGGTCAATTGTGGAGCCATTTGCTGAAACTTTGTCGATGTTCCCTGTTAACCATGTGTCTGTTGTAACGGGTGCTGATGGCAGGCATGATCCTATCTCTGGAATTCATCCACATGCTATTGAGGAATTTAAAAATCAGTTGATTTCTCAAAATATGGCTGCTGTAATTTCCACTACATTGGAAAAAGATGGCAATAAACCGGATGAAGTAATTAAGAAAGAAAGTTAATATATTCAATTATTATGAACAATGCCTCTGTGTCGTAAGATGCAGGGGCTTTTTTAGTTCATAGCTCATAGTTGGTAGGTGTTAGCGTTAGGTTTGATAATGAGGAATTTTACCGGCTCTTGATCGAACTGAATTTTCCTGGCGTTAAATTTGTTGATTGAAATACGAAAATATAATTATAATAAATGAGAACTATAATTAATAGATTGGCTGGCTTTGTTTTTTTGTTATTGGTATTTTCATTTACCCGTGTCTATGGACAGGAGAATAAAACCCTCTCCTATCCGGAGTTCATCAAAAAAGCGAAAGAAACCAATGGCCAATTAATTGATATAAGAACCCCGCAGGAGTATACATCCGGCCACTTGTCTGATTCCCGGTTAATCAATTTTCTGGCACCTGATTTTGCGGAAAACATTTCTAAATTAGATAAAGATGGTCATTACTTTCTGTATTGCCGTTCAGGAAATAGGAGCAATAAAGCCCTGAAACAAATGGAGGACATGGGGTTTAAGAATGTTTATCATCTTCAGGGTGGCGTAATTGGAATGGAAGCTCAAAAGGCTTTGGTGAAGTAATACACTAATCTTGCAGGCACTATCCTGCCCATGCGGAAGTTATCCTTTTACCGGCTTGAATACTTGTGCAATTTCTTCTTTTGAAAATCGTTCGCATCTCGGGAATAAAAATAAATCCCCAAAGATCAATATTTCTCCACTATGCTCAGTTTTGGTATTCGTTTTAAAATAAATGAAAGAGATTATAAACCAATTTTCAGGCTTATATTGATACACCACGTATATTGAAATTTACGAAAAGTATATAAAAATGCTTTACCATGTTTAATATCAGAATAAGCTGGTTTACACCACCATATCCCAATAAAAATCTATATTTTTTATGATATCATTTCAGTGCCTTTGCATTTCTCCCCACCCATCACTTCTTCGTAACTTCATTGGTTCGTCCCCCCGTTTCAAAGAATTCTTTTATATTATTAAAGGTGGTTTCTGCTATGTTGTGAACGGCTTCACGGGTGAAAAATGCCTGATGGGAAGTGATGATTACATTTGGAAAGGTTTGTAACCGGACAAACATATCATCCTGAATCACTTTTTCCGAAAGATCTTCGAAGAAAAGCTCCTCCTCTTCTTCATATACATCCAATCCTACATATCCGACCTTCCCTTTCTTCATCCCTTCAATGATTGCTTCAGTGTCAATCAATGGCCCTCTACTTGTATTGATGATCATTACACCGGTTTTCATAGCTGCAATAGCATATTCATTGATAATGTGGTATGTTTCATAATTCAATGGGCAATGCAACGAAATGACATCACTTTCGTGGTAAAGCTCGTGAAGATCGACATATCGCACACCAGAATCTTCAAGCTCCTTATTTGGATATTTATCATAGGCAATTACTTTGCAGCCCATCCCCATCATAATTGAGGAAAAAATCTGCCCGATTCGTCCTGTTCCTATCACACCAATCGTTTTTCCACAAAGGTCAAATCCTAATAATCCATCAAGGGCAAAATTTCCGTCACGTACCCTGGAATAAGCCTTGTGAATTTTTCTATTTAGAGTTAGGATCAACCCCAAAGTATGTTCCGCTACCGCATATGGGGAATAGGCAGGTACTCTTACAACGGGAAGTTCCAATTTCAGGGCAGTATCAATGTCTACATTATTAAAGCCCGCGCATCTCATCGCGATCAATTCCACTCCTTCTGTCTTTAATTGTTCCAGTACTTGTGCGTCAAGCTTATCATTGACAAAGGCGCACACAACATTACTTCCTGCTACCAAAGGGGTTGTTTTTGAATATAGCCGGGGTTCAAGGTAAGATATTTCGTATAAAAAATTTTTATTTACTTCGGTAAACGCGTTTATAACCCAATTTTTACTACTAAAGACCGCTATTTTAGGTTTCTTCCCTGAGGTATTCATATTCTTACAATTGATATGTTGCTTTTAAATAAAAACTTAAAATTGGTTAAAATTTTTTTACAATAAAAAATCCTGGTAATATTTCAGTTCTTCCGACTAAAATAATACCAGGATGGTTTTTCTTTAAAATACAACTAATTAAAATGCACTTCCTACACCAGTAGTGTCAATATCCATTTCATTGTCATCACCAAAGCCTAACGAAGCAGTGATTTGTTCAATCTCCGCACTCACTTCACTTAAGGTTTGTCTGACTTCAGTTTTGGTTTCTTCCCAATTATCTGCCGTTGCATTTTGGATATCATTTAACTCTGAATCAAGCTCATCCTTGATACTACTCAATTCATTGCTAACTTCTTTGTATCCATCTTTCAACTCATCACTAAGGGTTTCATCCTCTGCGCGGGTTTCAAAATCAGTAATAGTTTTGTCTAATTCACTGATTTCTTGTTGAATTTCATTGGCTAATTCCTGCCTTTCGCTTTCTATATTAGCAGTTGTTTCAGTTTGATCTGATTGATCCCCGGAACTTGTAGTACGGGTATCGCAATTGG
>JAEWLI010000030.1 GCA_023393375.1 Bacteroidota bacterium | reverse complement strand
GCCTAATGGCTGGTGACGTTCTTAGGATTAACTTTCCTCTGATTTTTAGACGTTTCAATGGTGACCGGATCATTGTGTTTAAAAGTGGTAATATCAGCTAATCCGGATTTCATAAAACATTGGTAAGAGCGGCACGGTTATTACGCTATCCTGGTAAAAAACAAACCAGGGGGTTAATTCCTCCTTAATTGATAAAGGATTTAAATTAGTTCTTATCTTTGTGTTCAGTAAAAACCAATAAACTATTAGTGGAAACAGAAAAAAAAGGCTTAATTAAACGCGACTGGCTGGCCATAGAGAGGACAAAACTCGCCAATGAGCGAACCTTCCTATCCTACTTCAGGACCGGAATTGTGTTTTTAGGTACAGGTGTAAGTGTGCTGTACCTTGAGATATTTCATCAAATGAGGGAATTCGGGATACTACTGATTATTATTGCTCCAATAATTCTAGGTTTCGGGATATACCGGTTTCAAAGGGTCAAAAGGAAGATCAGGAAATATTATGTAGACGAGGAACATAAATAAAACATTTTTACCCAACCTTATTTGAAATTTGTCACTTGTGATTCACAAAAAAACGCAACTACTTTAGATGAGTTTCCTAAAGAAGACAACATCCCATATATTATTTAAAAATTGTCTTTGTATTAGAAATCAAACATGTTGTTAATTTTTTGAAATATTAGTTAAACCACATTTTATCTATCTAAATAAATTTAATTCTTCTAAATAAAAGGCATTTCCAATTAATTATCCGCAATAAAAACACTATTTTCTAAATTTCTTATACAAGTAATTTATTCTTAACAGATAGGTTTTACAATATACCGTATCAGTTGAAATTTGTAATCAATTATTGCGCTAACTATAAAAAGGCCAAACCAAAGTACATACCCAAAGACTAATTGATCAAAAAATTCAAGGAGAAAGTTTCCTTTAAAATAAGGAATATAAAGATCAGTACCAACCAATTTTAAATAGTCAGTTCTGTGAACCAGAACTCCAAAGTTATTTTTCAATTATTTATATTTCTAAATTATTAGCCGCATGAAAAATGTAAAGCAAGGGTTGTCAATTGGGCAAAAACTGATCATTTATAATGGCTTAGCCATTGCAATAACTTTTATTGCTATGGGTGTTTATCTGTATAACTATGAAAAAACACGGATTTTGGATGATCTCGAAGTGCGAATGGAAGAACAACTTGAAGATCTCCAAAATTTAGTAGATAAGGAAATCAGTAAGAACCAGGAATTGGTTAACATGTCATTACACCTGGCAAATGAATTTTTTTATAATAAAGGACAAATTGAGGTCAATCCAAATAAATTAATTGAATATCAAGCCACCAATCAGGAAACAGGAGCTGTAGAATGGGTAAGTGTAAATGAATGGCAACTCCAAGGCATTCCAATACACAATAACTTTACTTTAGTAGACGAAATCAAAGGTTATGATATAGAAACAGCTACCATTTTTCAAAAAATAAACAATGGTTACCTCAGGATTTCTACAAACGTAATGAATGAACAAGGCCACAGGGCAGTTGGCACGTACATACCTAATCATTCACCAGTGATAAAAACTATTGAGCAGGGTCAAACATACCAAGGTCGGGCTTTTGTAGTTGATGATTTTTATCTTACCGCTTACGAACCCATAAAGATAAATGGAAAAGTGCAGGGCATATTATATGTGGGGATAAGGGAAAAAGACCTGGGAAAGCTTAAAAATGTGTTTGATAATAAAAGATACCTGGAAACAGGGTATCCTTTTATTGTAGATAAACAAGGTGAAGTGATCATTCATCCTGATTCAGAAGGAAAGAATATTTCTGAGGAAGTTTTCTTCAGAGAGATGGTTAATTCTAAAAAGGAAGAAGGCAAAATTAGCTATAAATGGCCTGCCAATGAAGGTGAACAAAAATATCTGTACTACAAGTATTATGCACCAATAGATTCATATATCTGTGTTGCTTTTCACGAACACAAAGTTTTCCAATTGGTAAACCAGTCAAGAAATGTGATTTTTATAGCAGGTGTATTGGCTTTAATATTTAGTTTTCTGGTCATCTTGCTCATCAGCCGAAATATCAAATCAGGAATTGATAAAGGTGTAAAATTTGCCCAAAAAATAGCATCAGGGGATCTTACAGCAACTCTTGTTTATAAATCCAATGATGAAATAGGAAAATTGACTGTTGCATTAAATGAAATGACTAACAAGATCAAGGAAATCATTCAGCACGTCAGTCAAAGTTCGGATCATATTTCTGTGGCCAGTAATCAGCTCAGTTCAAGTGCCCAGGAACTTTCACAGGGCTCTAACGAACAAGCAGCTTCTGTAGAGGAAGTTTCTGCTTCTATTGAACAAATGTCGGCGATAACTATTCAAAATAGCGAACATGCTGTGCTTACGGAAAACCTGACGACCAATATTTCCGGTGATGTATTGAAAAGCAATGAATCGGTAAATAATACATTGGAGGCCATGAAAATAATTGCTGAAAAGATAAAAATCGTGGAAGAAATAGCCAGGCAAACCAACTTGTTGGCTTTGAATGCCGCAGTAGAAGCAGCAAGAGCTGGAGACCATGGCAGAGGGTTTGCTGTAGTTGCAGCAGAAGTACGAAAACTGGCCGAGAAAAGTCATTCATCCGCGGAAGAAATTAATGCACTTGCCAAATCCAGTGTACAACAGGCAGAGTTATCTGATGAGTATCTGGATAAAATAACACCGGAAGTTCAAAAAGCGACCCAACTGGTAAAGGAAATTTCAGCAGCTAGTAAAGAACAAACTTATGGCATAGAACAAGTTAATCAGGCTATTCAGCAGCTAAACCAGGTAACACAACAAAATGCAGCAGCTTCGGAAGAAATGGCCACCAGTTCGGAGGAACTATCCGAACAAGCGTTTAACCTTAAAAAATTGATTGAATATTTCAAAGTGGATGTTAAAACCCATAGATCTGATTACGATTCAGCCAGGGAAACGGCAAGTAAATCTCCATTCACTCAGGAATCTCATGATTTTATTAAGTTTTAAAGCCATTAAAAAAATCCTATAATATTAAAAGGCTTCTCGAACGCGAATTAAGAGCGGGTCGGACGCGGGTCGGACGCGGATAACTTATTAAGCTGAATATTAGAAATGTACAACTTAGATAGGCTAATTATAGTTCTGGATCACCCAGGATACCCAAACAGTTAGCTTTCAAGGTACATTTTAAGTTTTAAAAATTTGAATAATAAAGTCAGAAAAAATTCCTGTATCAATTTTCACTCCTGATACAGGAATTTACACCTTACCTACATCACGAGGATATCCAATTTAAAAAACCATATTATATTTTCTACATTTTTCACATACTTAATATGATGTCTGTTTCTTGTGAGCCCAGTACATTCATTTAGTAATTTTTGATAAATTAGTACATATAAAAGCTCCAAAGGAGCATCATCAACAGCTCAGGGTGTAGCCCTGAGTAATGATGTTTCGTGGAATTTAAGCCCTGAATGGGCGTAATCTGATAAATTTAAAAAAATGCCACAATCTCTAGTAAAAAATTATATCCATATTATTTACAGCACCAAAAAACAGGATGCAATTAATCGATGAAATAATAGAGGATGAACTGTATTCGTATATAGGAGGTATATGCA
The DNA here is from genome assembly GCA_023393375.1 of Bacteroidota bacterium. Classification (GTDB taxonomy): domain Bacteria; phylum Bacteroidota; class Bacteroidia; order Cytophagales; family Cyclobacteriaceae; genus JAEWLI01. The sequence goes on along the minus strand of JAEWLI010000030.1, from coordinate 16,018 downwards.
AAAATTTAGAGTGGCTGGTTGGAGCTATTTTCAAAGAACATCCGATAGGCTAATTATATTTCTGGATCACCCAGGATACCCAAACAGTTAGCTTTTAAGGTACATTTTAAGTTTTAAAAATATGAATAATAAAGTCAGAAAAAATTCCTGTATCAATTAGCATTCTTGATACAGGAATTTACTTATCCTTCACTATCTGTTAATCTCCTATTCTATCGAAATCATTTTACCAGTGAGCCTCATCCTGCCCGACACTGTCGTGGTGGTTGATGCATCTTGTTGACCAGAAAATCCTGGCTGCTCACCACCTACTGAAACCGTAAACCACCCGGGTTCAATCACTCTTTGATTTTTTTTATTGATCATGGATAACTGACGTGGTTCCAAAGTAAAACTTATGGTTTTAGTTTCACCTTTTTTCAAATGTACCCGTTCAAAAGCTTCCAATTGCCTGATGGGTCGGGGTGTGGAAGCTTTTTCATCTGAAATGTAAAGTTGGACCACTTCATCTCCATCAAAATCACCTGTATTGGTCACATCAACTGAAACCTTCACTGGTTGGTTTGTGGGAATATTGGATGGTATTTGTAAATTACTGTAACTGAAGCTGGTAAAGCTTAATCCATATCCGAATGGATACAAAGGTTGCTGGCGGAAGTATCGATAGGTACGTCCTTCCATGTCGTAATTTTCAAAATCCGGTAATTGCTCTACCGATTGATAATAGGTCACTGGAAGTCTTCCCGCAGGGTTATAATCACCAAATATCACATCAGCGATGGCATTTCCACCTTGCTGGCCGGGGTATCCGGCAGTTAGAATGGCAGGTATGTTTTCGGCCGCCCAATTGATTGATAATGCGCTACCATTGATCAATACTAAAACTACAGGTTTCCCGGTAGCCACCACAGCTTTCATCAGTTCTACCTGGTTTTCTGGCAGATTAAGGCTAACACGGTCACCACCATCAAAACCTTCCACATCAACACTCATTTCTTCACCTTCCAACCGCTCATTTAACCCTAATGATAAAATAACCACATCAGCCTTATTGGCTATTTCAATTGCTTCTTCCAACATGTTTTCCTGTGGAACACTCCACATCAAACTGGCTTTTGCATCGCCATAATAATTCTTATAAAGTACTTCTATTTTATATTTTTTCCCAGCTTCCAGCTCTATTTTATCACCTTCCATTTTGGCACGATGACGACGGTCACCACCAAGTCTCAATTCATCAGAAATAGAACTCTCCATAAAAGGTTTTCCCCAATCAATGAAATAATATGTTCCTGTTTTTGGAGGTACAACATACCCTGTCCAGCGTATACTAAAATTACCTGTTTGCAAACGCGGATCAGGGGTATTTATGTCCCAACTAAAATCAATATTATCATCAACCCGGGTAATTAGTGGCTCACCTTCCCAATCAAGATTGTTAAAATATTCCCCTTTTATTCCCTGATGCCCTTCTGGAGTTTGTAGATAAATGGAAGGTATGGGTTTCATAGCAGGAATACCATCTGCCAAATGGCTGCCTTGAGCATAAAGTATTTCAGCCTGAGGGGAAAGCTTGTTTCTAACCCCTTTCAAGACCGTAACCGGATCGATCGGAATGCCATTATAGTTGCCCCATAAAGACTGCACATCATCCGCATTTGGCCCGATCACCGCCACTGTTTTTAGCGATTTTGATAATGGTAAAGTCTGATTATCATTTTTCAGGAGCACAATGCTTTCACGGGCAGCATTTCGCGCCAATACATCGTGAGCGGAATTGTTATTGACTGAAAATGGGATTTGTGCATATTTCACCATTTCCACAGGATCGAACATACCCAACCTGAACCTTGCGGTAAATAACCTTTTTACTGCAACGTTTATAGCTTCCTCGGTAACTAATCCAGCTTCGAGTGCTTCACCAAGGGATCGATAAGTTTCTCCGCAATTTAAGTCGCAACCTTCTTCAACGGCCAACGCAGCTGCTGCTTTTGCATCAGGCACTACCTTATGGTCATGCCAGAAATCCCGTATGGCACCACAGTCTGAAACCATGTATCCGTCAAAGTTCCAGTCCTCCCTAAGGATTTTAAACAATTGAGGACTGGCACAAGCAGGCTCTCCCCTGAAGCGATTATAGGCACACATAACAGAATATACTTCTCCATCTACTACGAGCGTTCGGAAAGCGGGCAGATAAGTTTCATGCAGGTCTCGTTCGCTTACATCCACATCAAACTCATGGCGTAAAGGTTCGGGGCCTGAATGCACAGCATAATGTTTGGCAGTTGCTATTACTTTAAAATATTTTTCATCATCGCCCTGAAGGCCGCGAACAAATTGTAATCCAAGCTGCCCTGTCAGGTAAGGATCTTCACCGTACGTTTCATGGCCACGACCCCAGCGTGGATCACGAAAAATATTGATATTGGGTGACCACATGGTCAAGCCCTGATAAATATACCGTTGGCCTCTTCTTACATATTCATGGTGTTTGGCACGGGCTTCATCAGAAATCACGGATGCAACATCAAATACAAGGTCTTTGTTCCACGATGCGGCTATGGAGATGGATTGTGGAAAAACAGTGGCATAACCTGCACGTGCCACTCCATGTAAAGCTTCATTCCACCATACATATTTGGGAACACCCAATCTTTCAATAGCTGGTGCATCGTCCAATAATTGGTCAATTTTTTCCTGAATGGTTAATCGGGCTACAAGATCGTTTACCCGCTCCTCAATGGAAAGGTCAGGATTCTGAAAAGGAAAACCGGATTGTGCAAAAGCATTTGCCCCAATCACTGACACAAAAGCCAATACTAAATAATATTTCTTCATTTGATATGCTTTTAGAGCCATGAGCTATTATAAAAATTTTCAACAATGGAGGTGAATGCACCTAAAAATGGTCAAACAAGACTTGTTATCGACAAATATATAAGTTAATATCAACTTTTCATCGCTTTAAAACCATTTAACAACCTTTTTTTTATTATCAGGTTTAAAATGGAGTTCTCCAAATATAATAATGTTCGACCTTTGTTATACATTTTGCTATAAGGTGGATTAATGAAATGGTGGGAAGGCAAGAAAGAGGTAGATGAAGGGGTTTTCATACCGATAATATTAAGTTACCTTCGTATTATCATTTGAGATATTTTATTTGTATGGTCAATATTACATTTTTTGAAGATACAAAAGGATGGTCAGCACCTAAACGGTATATGAAATACATTTTGGTATATTGTATTGAAGGCAATATGACTGTCGTTGTCGATGATAAAACAATAAATCTAAAGTCAAATGATGTTTTGACCATCACCTCGGGCCAATATCATTATTTTAAGAACTCTTCAAAAGTAAAAGGGGTTATTCTAGATTTCACACTAGACTTTTATTGTAAAAGCAATTTCGATATTGAGTTGATCTTTGAAAATGGCTTGTTTTGCCACTTTGATCGGAATGAAGTTATCCCAATGGGTAATCGACAAAGTGTCTACGAGCAACTATGTATGATCAACGAAGAAATCAATAAACAACCATATCAGTTCCTTACGGCCATCCATGCAAGAATAACGTTGATCTTAACAGAAATAAATCGAGCAAAAATTGACCAGGGAGCTGAAATATGGAAACCAGATGCGCTTTTTCTTAAATTTCTGGAAATGGTCAGGAATAATTTTCATCACAATTATTCACTACAAACATTAACAGACAAACTCAATACAACTGTTTCCAAGCTGAATGAACAGGCAAAAACGTATGCAGGTAAAACTGCCCAGAACGTGATCTATGGATTGATAATTTCCGAGGCCAAACGTTTGCTTCAATATGAGAAACATCTGTCAGTAAAGGAAATTGCATTCAAATTAGGTTTCAATGATCCCTTCTATTTCTCCAATTTTTTTAAGAAACATGCCAAGCTTTCCCCTAAAAGCTTTCAAAAACAATTTGTAAAATAAATTCTACATGCTTTTCTCAATATTGTCTATTCTCTTTACCAAAAAAGAACTTGAGTTTTGCATAAACTAAATTCGGTGAAAATGAAAAATGATATAACAGCTTATATTACAAAAAGCAATCAGCTCGATTGGGCTCCATTGATTGAAAATGGGATTAACTATTCAGGTATTTTCGTAAAATCCCTGCGGTTTAATAGTGAACAGCAGCGATCATCTACCATACTTTTAAAGTTTGAACCGTCAGCTGCTTATCCCTACCATAATCATCCGGCTGGTGAGGAGCTGTTTGTGTTGGAAGGTTCTTGTATCATAGAAGGGGCAACTTTATCCAAAGGTGACTACCTTTATACACCTCCCAATTTTTCACATGATGTTAAAACCAACACAGGTTGTATATTATTATTTATCGTTCCCGAGGAAGTTGAGCTTCGGAAATGATTGATATGCTTATAAATATTATTGAGTATCTTATGGGGGGCATAGTTTATGGTGTAAAATTGCTCGCATTTGAAAAGTTGTAAACTTCAGTTTCCACATTCCAACTCACCAATTCACCAACTTTACAACTCCCCATATATGCCTCCTCATTTCATTCCAAACAAAGGCCGTATGGGTTTCCACCTTCTAATCCCAAATTCGTAGATCAACCAGGAGATGCCAAATGTACCGATCACCATTAACGAAAATTTAGGCCAAAAACCCCAATCAAGATTCATAAGATAGTATCCGATGGTAATAGTGATGGTTTGGTGCAAAATATAAAAAGGATAAACAGCCTCATTGGCATAAGAAAGCGTAGTACTCTTATTGTTTAAATATACCGCTGCATAACCAAATATTGCCATTATCCATGACCACAAATTAAACACTTTAACAAAGGCTTCAACAAAATGGACTACCGTGGAATCTTCTAACAACAGCCATCTACCTAGTAATATGCTAAATCCTGCTATGCCACAGTATAAGTAACTTCTTCTGTTTTCGGTTACCGTTTTCCAAAAGGAATCTTTGACACTTATCAATAAAAATCCTACAAAAAATAAAGTAAAATAATTTACGATATTAAACCAATCGCCGATCAATGCATGGGTAGAGGGGTAATAAGGTTCTAGCAATGCTTCCCAAAAGTACAAGGGCACAATAAAGCCAAACAAGCTCCAGGGGTGAGACACCAAATAATGTGCCCCCCGTAAAATTGCTGCTTGGGGATTATTTCGCAGATATAAAAACAGGGGTGCTAAAACCAATGAAAACAATAACAAATAGGGCAAAAACCATAAGTGATGCCATGATAAATTGCCTTGTGGATAAACTCCCTGTAAAGCCAGTGTGGGCCAGAAATCAAAGTAGCTTCCCACAAATTCACCGTTAGCCAGTCTTTCGAAATAAACCTGAGGGGGAACAATTACAGTCATCCCGACTACCAAAGGGAGGAATAGCCGGAAAGTCCGTTCTTTTACGAACTGCCACCCATTCCTTCGGGACAAGGCATAAGAAGTGCCCATTCCTGAGATAATAAATAATATAGATAGCCGCCATTGGTTTACAAATATCATCGGCCACATAACCATGGGATAAATGATATTATTCTTTATGTGAAAATCCCATGGCACAAAAAACATTCCTACATGATAAAAAATCAAAAGTCCGAATACCAATACCCTTAGCCAATCTAAATCGTGTCTTCTCATATTTTTTTGGCCAAAAATACTAAAGCGGGGAATGCAAAAACAGGCTCTGGGATGGGCGTCAAGGCGTTTGTGATGAAATGCAAACGAAATAGCACCAGACAGAATTAAACCGCATTTTGGACAGATGCTATTTTCCTGTCAAACCAATCAATGGCCGTTCTTGATACCGGCACCGGATCGGGATAATTGAAGAGTTGTAACCGATAACCCTGGGCATTGCCTTTCACCTCCTTCACTTTCTGTAGGTTTACCAGGTAAGACCGATGGGTTTTGAACACAAAAGGAACTTGATTGAGCTGACTTTCCAATTCTGTCAAGGTCATCCGTTTCAGCAATTTCACCACCTTCTCATTCTGATTCATGAGGATTTCAAGATAGTTACCATCGGCTTTAGCGAATATAAATTGGGAAACTTCCATCAAAAAATCATCACTTTTTTGTTGAGTCACGATCATCAACTCATTGTTTTCAATTTTCCCTTGGCTGGGTGTGATAGGATTTACCTTTATTGCCTGATGGATATATTTCCTGTTCAGTCTAAAAAAATTTATTGGTATCAAGATCAGTGCGAATAGAAATCCCACCAATAAAGTATTTCTTATTTCTTCATAAAAATACCTCCATGTCCAGTTATAAGGATTGTCGTAGATGATATCCCTGATCAAAAACTGGGCGACACCTATCGTGATCAGCAGTGTCACAATGAATGAAAATTCCCGTCCTATAGTCCAATTTTCCTCCTTTACCATTGCATTACTAATACTAATAAGAATTAGGGTTACAAGAAATGGATTGAGGGAATGGATGAAACAGATCCAGAAATAATTTACTTTATGCTCAGGCTCATATACCACAAATGGTTCAAAAAAATAGGTAAAAACCAGTGTCATCACAAATAGTATCAGAGATAAATAGTATTTGGTCTTCCCGTGGTAATAATACGGATAAGGCTGATCAATAAATTGAATGACTTTTCTTGGGAAAAGACTCATAACCTAATAAGTATATGGATATTAAGACAAAAATAAACCAAATCTGTAATCTGTACGGAATGAAATGTCTAAACGATATCATGAAATGAAATAATTTTATATGTAAAAGACCTGCTACTCCCCATCGTTGGTTGATTTAAAATTTTTGATTGAGACCTGATGATCTGTAAAGTATCCAACATATCAGGGAAAAATTATCATCTCCAAAAACAAATAATAAAGAAAAAATAGTAAATTGCATGAGTTGAGCGTACGTAAAATCAGTATAGAATGGAATTTAATAAAGAAAAGTATAAGATTTATTCCTGGAAGAATTGGATGATGCTACATTGGATTTTAAATCCAGGATTAGCTATAAACGAATTGATTTTGGGACAAAGGATTCCTAAAATCAGTTTGGAAGACAAGACAATTGACAAACCAAGAATTGAAAGATCACTTGTTCCTTGTCCTCATTGTGACACTCTGCACGATGTAAGAACATGGTCGATACAAAACGGAACAGCATTTAAAAATTGGTTTGGGCTATATTGTAAAAACTGTGGAAATATCATTCCCTGTTTGACCAATGTATTTAGCTTTTTAATACTTGCTTTGACCTATCCCTTCTGGGGTTGGTTCAGAAAAAGTTTAAAAGCAAAATGGCTGGAGAAACAACCCAAACGATATGAGAATATTGAAATAAAACATCATCCAAACCCATTCGACAAAAAGAGCTGGGTTATAACCGGGTTAAGTTGGGGTGCTTTTATGTTTGTGATCATGTCCATAGGTTTTCCATTTATCGGTGGCCAAGAGATTACCTGGAAGTCATTATTATTGGGACTTATCATTTGGACAATAGGCGGTTTGGCATTTGGATATATTATGAAATTATTTATAAATAAGAAGATTAATAAAAATGACAACGTATATGTTGACCGTGTGTAAGTAAATAGCTTCATCTGACACCAGCTTCTGGTTCCATTATCTATAAAATAGCAGTAAAGCCATCAAGATAGGGCTTTGCCTATACTTTATGAACAGGCTAGCTCTGCCTCCTATTCTAATTTCGGGCAACTTAACGTTTGGCCCTTCCCCGGTTTTGTAAGTCCTCTGCCCTAATCCGTGCGGTGGCAGCTCTTGTTCCTTCAGGTACTATGGCCTCTGGACATGCATTGCGCCCTCTGGAATAATTCGGTCTCCTCGATACCAGTTGCTCATGCCAGGCATACTCAGTCGGTATATTTCTTTGCGGGTTCGGTAGTTTTTCTGGCATTTGATCATTATCTTTCGGTGTCTCGGTGGAGAAGAACGTGCATGAAAATCAACAACGAAAATATACTATCGGAATGTTGTAGCTCATTTTAAAAGAAAATACGGCTCAAGATTGTGGCTTTTTGAGCTGTAATGATTATTTTTATGAGCCGTAAATTTAATCCTATGATTGATAAATTGGAATTAGAAATAATTGAGCTCATCAGGAAAAATCAAGAATCTTCATCAAGAGAGATTTTTGAAAGTGTTTCCATATCTGTTAGTTATGCAACTGTAAAAAGAATTCTTTCCAAGTTAATCGATGAAAATCTCCTGTCAAAAAAGGGTCAAGGAAAAGCAACAAAATATTTAATTTCACCGACCTATGAAATTCTGCATCCTGTTGATATTGAGAAGTATTATGAGAAAGAAATTGATGAAAGACAAATAAAGGAAAACTTTAATTTCAATCTCATACCTGAAACTCTTAATGAGTGTAGCGTATTTACAGCCAACGAATTAGAACAATTAGGTTTACTTCAAAAACAATTCGAAAGGAATATCTCTCAACTAACTGAAATAGAATACAAAAAAGAATTAGAAAGATTGGCGATTGATTTAAGTTGGAAATCTTCTCAAATTGAAGGTAATACTTATTCTCTACTGGAAACGGAAAGACTTCTTAAAGAAAAAGAAACCGCTTCAGGGAAAACAAAAGAAGAAGCTATCATGCTTTTGAATCACAAAGATGCCATTGACTTTATCATTGAAAATCCTGATTACTTGATTCCATTATCGGTTTCGAAAATTGAAGACATACATAGTTTATTAATAAAGGAGTTAGGAGTAGATAAAAACATAAGAAAAAGGAGGGTAGGTATCTCAGGAACAAACTATCGTCCTTTGGATAATGAATTTCAAATTTTGGAGGCCCTTTCCAATATGTGCGAATTGGTTAATAATAAAGAGAGTATCTTCGAAAAAGCATTGCTTCTTTTAGTACTTATCTCATACATCCAACCATTTGTAGATGGAAATAAAAGAACGGCAAGAATTGTTAGCAATGCTGTTCTGATGAATTACAATTATTGTCCTATTTCATACAGAACGGTAGACGCTGTTGAATATAAGAAAGCAATGCTATTATTTTATGAACAAAACAACATTTCGAGTTTTAAAGAAATATTTATTGACCAATTTAGATTTGCTGTAAATACTTACTTTTAAGTTAAATATAACAGAAAAGTTACAGTAAACATTGGCTTTTCATCCGAATATATGGGCCAATGACTATTAGGGTGGTTGCCGATATCGTTAAGTAGCAGTAAAACCCTCCAAGAGTTTTGGACTCTTGAAAGGATAGGAGGCTCTTATTTGGTTACCTATTCAATTTTCTATCAAGCTTGCATCCGTAGGGGATTGGTTTAGTTTTTTTAATTATTCCTACACCAAATTCAAACATATTCGATCAAAAAGAGTTGTTTTATTTATCATTTTTTCGATCAACAAAATAGGTGATGTAAAGCGGTAAGTATAATAGGTAGGATTTGAAACAGTCATTTTCAAGCTCCTATAAAATGGTAATTACATCTAATTAGTTTCCAACACTCCCGATTAATTTTACGAGGCTGGTGAATATTTATGCATTGAAATGAAAAAGATAACGTTGGTTGATCTGAACAATTTTGCTCATTACCCTACCCTGCCAATTGGGTATATCATCGCGTATTTAAGAGCTTCAGGTTTACAAGTGGAATTACTCTCACCATTCAACAGCGGTGTAGTGGCCAAAAAGCGTGAACCTACTGAAAAGGCTTTTCATTATTGGGAACAACGGTTACGATTTTCCGGAAGTCCGGCAATAAAAAAAACAGTGAGGTGGCTAAAAGGCATTCCCAGGTTATCTGATTTTTACTACAAGCGTGACAGGATCTTCGAAATAGTACGCGATCAATTAAGTTTGGATACAGATCTGATATTGATTTCCAGTTATTTAGAACATTACCATGTCTGCAAAGAAATTGCCCAATTGGCCAATACCAGGAATATCCCGGTAATCATAGGTGGGTCAGCATTTAATATCAAAGAGCATGCTCAAAAATGGATACAACTTGAAGGTGTGGCTGCATTGGCAGGTGTGGAAGTTGATGAATTTTTGGGCCAGATGATCAAGGATTTTCTGGATGGAAAAGACATTTCTTCATATCCGGGCATATTTACAAAAGAGTGCTTGGAACAAGATACATCTTATGTATTCAAACCTATAAACAGCCTGCCCATACCTGATTTTTCAGATTTCCCATGGGAAAAATATCCAGTAAAAATCATTCCATACATGACCGCAAGGGGTTGTGGCTGGGCAAAATGTAATTTCTGTACAGATGTGACCCTTGTAAATGGCAGAACATTCAGGAGCATGAAAAGCAAAAAAGTGCTGCTCGAACTAAAGGAACTTTCCGAAAGGCATCATTCCAATTTTTTCTATTTTCTGGATATTAAGTTAAACTCGGATTTAGAAGTCTGGTACGGCATTATAAATGAAATCAAAAATTATGTTAAAGATCCAAAATGGATTTGCTCCGTGCATGTAGATGGTTTTGTGGAGAATGGTCTGGACAGGGAGACTATCTTTAAGGCAAAAGCATCGGGACTAACAAGAATTACATTTGGCTTGGAGTCAGGTTCCCAACGGTTGTTGAACCATATGAAAAAGGGCACCAAAGTTGAGCGGATTAAGGATTTTATTTGGAATGTATATGATGCAGGCATAAGTCTTCGTGGCACCATGTTTATTGGCTATCCTTATGAAACTGATGAAGATTTGATGCACACCTATCAATTCCTTGTTGAAAATGGCCAATGCTTCGACAGGATACGATTGACTAAATTCGGGATTTTTGAATCGGCACCCATTTATAAACAAGTGAAAAGGGATTTCAACCAAATGGTGAAATCAGGTCAGAATGATTGTTATACAGTAGAAGAGAAAATGGATAAAGGTGAGAAATACCACTACTATAAAAGAAAAATCATCAGACAGGTACATTTGATCAATAGTTCTCCTTTGCGGGAAGAAGCAAGAGAATTTGATGGGGTCATGTAAATTTCAATATAGATAAAATGACATCCTTAAAAACCAAAATCATCTCAAGGTTAAAGTTTATCCCATCCAATCCACTGCATAATTATTTTCTAAAAGAACCCATATATATCTTTCATCATATTCCCAAATGTGGCGGAACCAGCTTTATGTATGGATTGCGGGCGTTGTTTTATATTGTAAAAGATTATAAAACCACACATTTGTCAAAAACCATTTCCAAACCGGTGGATGTGGACAAGTTGCGGCATTTTCAATGCTTAAGCGGACATTTTCATGTTCCAGGTATCTATTTGCATGAACGGTACCCGAAGGCATTGACCGAGAAAAAGTTTAAGGTTTTCACCATCCTTAGAGATCCGCTTCAAACAAAAATATCGCTCTATTATTCACAAATACGCACCAATATGCAGCCCAAAAAGATGAATTTAGAAGAACATTTATTATATGAACCCAATTGGATGGCTGCCAGATTTCCATGTACACAAGAAAATTATAAAGAAGTGCTGGACAGGTATTTTTTTATCGGGATTTTGGAACAACCTCAAGCGTCATTGGACAAGTTGGTGGCCTTAATGAATAAGAAGCTTATCAAACTGCCGCTTGAAAATGCCACTGAAAGAGATCAGGAGGAACTAAATATCAGTCCGGAGATAATTGAGGAATTTAAAAAACTGAATTACCTGGATTACCTGATTTATGATTACGGCAAGGAATTATATTTGAATAAATTTAGCAAGGAGTAGAAAAAACAAAAAGCACGAGATAAAATCAAGTTCCAATTGAATAGTGTTCGTTTGATCTATCTGAATTGACAAAGATAAGAGCTTTGGCCTACCGATCTCACTTTAAACGACACCCCGGCTGGAACTTCAAAAAACTCCCCCTTGATATACGCTTTATAATCACTTTCCCCGGGAAGTTGCACTTCAAGCTTGCCTTCAATTACCGTCATAATTTCCATTGAAGCAGTAGAAAATTGATAATCCCCTTCTTCCATTACCCCTACAGTGGCTTTTCCATCTGTAGTTTCATAGCCAAGTGATTTCACATCGCCACCAAAATACTCGTTTACTTTTATCATGATATTTACAAATTAAAGGCGGCAAAGATATGTGGAATCCGGATAATTCTATCTAACTCCCTACAATTTTTTCAATGTTTATGCTCACAGTAAAAATGCTATGTCTCGAACTATGGTTGGCCTTCCAAAGTCCCATTTGTCCATACTTCCGGGTAAGACCCATGTAGGACTCATGATCGATTCTGATACAATTTATATCATGGCAGATCACTTTTTAGAACAAAATCAATCTGAAGAGAAATAATATCATGGCAACGAAAGAGTTTGAGCAATGTCTATCTAACTATTTAATAAAAAACAAAAAGCAATTAAAAACAAACAATAACGAAAAAATTGAAGTCTCAGGATTGCAGTGATTATATGCGAATACCTATGTTTGTGATACTCAAATACATATTAAACAAATAGCAAACAATGAATATTTCAAAATCTGACAGGCCGGCACTCATTTTAATAGACATACAAAAAGCATTTGACAATATAGATTATTGGGGTGGACAGAGAAATAATCTAAACGCAGAAATTAATGCAAGCGTACTTTTGAATATTTGGAGAAATAACAATCTGCCTGTTTTTCACATAAAACACTGCTCTTCATCACCAACATCTTTATTAAATGAAAATAATAAAGGAAACGAATTTAAGGACATTGTAAAACCGATTGATGGAGAAACAATTATCAAAAAGAATGTAAATAGTGCTTTTATCGGCACCAACCTGAAAGATCAGCTTGATAATGAAAAAATAACCAAACTTGTGATTGTAGGATTAACAACGGATCATTGCGTATCTACTACAACGAGAATGGCGGGCAATTTTGGATATAATACTTTTCTTGTTTCTGATGCTACAGCAACATTTAACAAAAGAGGGCTTGGTGGACAGAACTTTTCAGCAGAGCTGATTCACGAAACTGCATTGGCAAGTCTAAATGAAGAGTTTGCAACTGTGGTAACAACCGAGTTTTTAAGAAACAGTATTTAAAACCCCTCCCCCTGGTGGGGGACAATTCGGATACGAATCGGAGCAGATTTTCTTGGGAAATTTCTATAAACTTTTCTAAATTAGTAGGGTTTAGAAAAATAAAATGATGATGTTATGAAAGCCATTTTTGTTCTCTTCTTGGGTTTTACTTTCAGCATTCAGCTCATTGCTAATCCCACTTTGGAGCAGTTCAAAGACAAGCTTGACCATTATGTTAGCAAAGTTAAATATGACTGGTCAGCCCAAATGCCAATAAGTAAGGTAGGGCAAACTGTGGAAATGCCGCAGCCTTCGATAAACCTGTTCATGACCGATCCAGTTACCAAATTGCAATACTATCCTCAAAAACAGGTTATTGTGGATATGGAAAACGGCTATATCTATGATCTGAAGAAAAACATGATTTATGAAGCTTCATCTAAAAGATCATATGCCGGTGAAGGGTTCAGCGAGGAGTTTTATAGAGGAAGGGACATTTTGCTAAAGGAATAATTCAGGGATTCATTGAGATATATAGGCAATTACTTGTTGTGAGTAAACACCAACAAGGGGGAGAAGAATTCAATATCAAAAATTCTTTTATGATTTAAGGCTAATCCTTAATTCATTACGTAATTTTAGTTATGGATTATCGTTTGTCATTATTTCAAAAACTTCTGGACCAAAATGCTTTCTGGAGCTACGAAGAACCAACTTATGACAATATTTCCGACGAGTTTCTTATAGAAAAAGTCATTGTTCACCTGGATATAGATGATATCAACATGCTTTTTGTAATTTTCCCTGAAGAAAAAATCCGTGAAGTTTGGCAAAAAAAAATTAAATCTCAAGATCCATATTACCATGGGTTGAACCACCTCATGTCCTGGCTCTATTTTGGTGATGAATCCATGAAAAAATAAACAAAAGCACAAATGCAAGGCTTGTCCAAACACACAAAAGAAATATTCGCTGAGATATGTTCTTTAGAATGCATTAAAGGATACACTTTGATCGGTGGTACTGCTTTATCTTTACAAATTGCACATCGATTAAGCGAAGACTTGGATTTTTGTAAATGGAAGGACGGTAAAACTACACAAGTGGATTGGCCCGGTATCCGCGATGAAATTACTGAGAAGTTATCTGGTTCCCTGAAAATTAATGTTCTTGATTTCAACCAGGTGGATTTTGTCGTAGATGGAAAGGTGAAACTGTCTTTTTATTCCAACCAAATCTTAAAGTCTCCAGTAGAAAACACTAATCATATTTCTGGAAACATGTACATTGCCGATATTCGATCTATCGGTGCAATGAAACTTGAGGTAATGGGCAGGAGTACCAATTTTAGGGATTATTACGACATCTATTCTATTTTGAAATATGGCATCCCTTTAAGTGAAATTGTTGGGAAAACCCTTAAATACAGCCGCAATCAAATCAACTCAAAATCGATTTTTACCATGTTGCAGGACGGCGATAGGTTTAAGATGGAAAAAGGGTTCAATAATCTTTTTCCAAAATACAGTGTTTCTGAAAAGGACATCGAGTTGTATATTAAAAGTATCATACTAAGGGAAAACGAAATAAAAAGGGAAATGCTCCCCCCAAAAAATTAAGGAGGTGTTGATTTTAAAAAATCTTATTACTAAGTCCAAGAAGTCCTACCCTGAACTTTCCCTTATTTTCATTTGTTAAATGTTTCAACATGTTATAACTTTATATTCATGAAGGTAAGGATCAGAAAAATAGGTAATTCTAAAGGTATTATATTCCCCAAGGAAGTGTTGGATAAGTGCAATTTCAAAGATGATGTGGAAATATCAATATCAGCTGACAATAAGCTGATTGTCGAACCTTTGGTATCAAAACGAGCAATTTGGGAAAGAGACTTTGAAAAAGCCAAAAAGGATGGAAAGTTAGAAAGTGTTGATTTGGATACCCCCACTAAATTCGACGAAGAAGAATGGGAATGGTGAAAAGGTTCGAGGTTTATTTAGTTGATCTAAACCCAACTATTGGAAGCGAAATATATAAAACAAGACCCGCTTTGATAGTTTCTCCAGATGAAATGAACAAGCACTTAAGAACGGTAATTATAGCACCAATGACTACTAAAGGTTATTTGCTACCCTCACGAGTGAGTTGCAAATTTCAAGGTAAACTAGGCCTTATCGTCCTTGACCAGATAAGGACGGTTGACAAAGAAAGGCTTATAAAAAGATTGGGCAAGATTGAGGATGATTTTGCAGAAAAAGCTCTGGAGATTCTCCAAACCATGTTTGAAAAGTGATATCTCATCAATAACGTTGCTTGTTTATTCCTGAATTACGTATGTGCAAATTTAATTTTGCAGTTCTTTCTCAGGCTTTGCGCTCGCCGCGCGGGCCTTACTTTTTTGCATTGCCAAAAAAAGTAAGCAAAAAACGCTAGGCCTGTGAAAAATTAGCTAAAAATTGCCCTTTAAAGCTAAAAATCCCAAACTTGACCAACATGAGATTGAGACTTCTAATGAAAAATTCGGGTCGGTCTTCGAACAGTGGAATTTTTTTAACGCTTTAAAAGTCAATTTTCTTAACGCTAATTTTTCAATGGCCAAGTACAGTGAGATTTTTATCATTTACGGGGTTTTTGTTTTTAAAATAAATAAGAAAATCTATCTGTTTATAGACTTTTAAGAGACAAAAGTGGTTAGAATAATTTTTAAGCAGACCCTAAAGTAGGAGTTAATCCAGCTCTATCAACTTTATTCAATTTGCTAATATGTTTCCAACTTCCTAATTTGCAAGGTACATAGTTTTTGATATACAGGAATTAGCATACCTCACAATTCCAGAAAATTTTTAAGGATCATCTCCCCTGCTTTTCCACTTTTTTCAGGATGCGATTGAATGGCATAAAAGTTATCCTTATGCAAAGCTGCACTGAAAGGATGAATATAATCCGTAGTGGCAATGGTATTGTCGCTGATTTCAGCATAATAACTG